>NZ_JBSGTX010000047.1:0-69498 GCF_053607625.1 Streptomyces sp. NPDC055103 | reverse complement strand
AATCCACACCGAACCCGGAAGGCCCTCACCCGTTCAAGCAGTCTCAGCCGAGACCTGCATCACCCGTCCACAACCTCCCGGGGCAATACACCTAGTCCAGATAGCCCCGCAGCTGGTCCGCGTATGCGTGGTCGCGGAGTTTGTTGAGGGTCTTGGACTCGATCTGCCGGATGCGTTCGCGGGTCACGCCGAAGATGCGGCCTATCTCCTCCAGGGTGCGGGGCCGGCCGTCGTCGAGGCCGTAGCGGAGCTGGACGACCTTCCGTTCGCGTTCGCCGAGGGTGGAGAGCACGTCCTCCAGGTGGCGGCGGAGGAGGAGGAAGGCGGCGGACTCGACGGGTGAGGCGGCGTCGCCGTCCTCGATGAGGTCGCCGAGGGCGACGTCGTCCTCCTCGCCGACGGGGGCGTGCAGGGAGACCGGTTCCTGGGCGAGGCGGAGGACCTCGCCGACCCGCTCGGGGGCCAGGTCGAGCTGGGCGGCGACCTCCTCGGCGGTGGGCTCGTAGCCGCGCTCCTGGAGCATGCGGCGCTGGACGCGGATGACGCGGTTGATGAGTTCGACGACGTGCACGGGGACGCGGATGGTCCGGGCCTGGTCGGCGAGGGCCCGGGACATCGCCTGGCGGATCCACCAGGTCGCGTACGTGGAGAACTTGTAGCCGCGCGCGTAGTCGAACTTCTCGACGGCCCGGATGAGGCCGAGGTTCCCCTCCTGGACGAGGTCGAGCATGGTGAGGCCGCGGCCGACGTACCGTTTGGCGACGGAGACGACGAGGCGGAGGTTGGCCTCGATGAGCTTGCGTTTGGCGATCCGGCCGAGGACGACGAGCCGGTCCAGGTCGCTCGCCAACCGGCTGTCCAGGTCGGGGGTGTTGGCGAGTTTCTCCTCGGCGAAGAGTCCCGCCTCGACGCGCCGGGCCAGATCGACCTCCTCCTCGGCGCTGAGGAGCGGGATGCGGCCGATCTCGCGGAGGTACTGGCGGAAGAGGTCGGAGGAGGGCCCGTTGCCGCCGAGGTCGGTGCGGCGCCGCTGGACCGGGATCTCGGGTTCCTCGTCGGGTGCGGGTTCTGGTTCCGCGGGGATCTGTGACGGTTCCTGGGGCACGGACACGGACACGGACACGGACTCGGTCTGGGTCTGCACGGGGGGCGACCTCCAGGGCGGGTGATCGCTGCCGGTTCGGAGGGGGCGTACGGCAGCGTGACGACACCGTCAACCAGTGTGGGGTACGACACATCACCGCCACGAGGGGCGTGCGGTGACTTTTTGAGTGCGGTACGTGACCCAGCGTGCTTCAGAGCGCCGCGGCGCCGTTGTTTCGGAGCGACTGCCCGTACTGCGTGAGCACCCACAGTTCGTTCTGCACGGCCGCGAGCTGTTCCGGGTCGCCGTTCGCGCCGAGTCGGGCCAGGGTGCCCTGGACGTCACGGATGCGGCGGTCGACGGCGCGGAGGCGGACGGTGACCAGCTGGTCGCCGGCGTAGGCCTCGTCGACGTTCTTGGCGAAGATCGTCTCGACGGCGAGTTCGGTCACGAGGGCGCGGACGGTGTCGTTGGGCGCGGCCTCGCGGACGGTGGCGAGGTAGTCGGAGGGGGCGCCGGTGGCGCCGCCCGCGTCCTGGACGCACTGGCGGACGGCCGCGTAGGGCGGGGCGGTGAACTCGTCGATGCCGTACGCGTCGAAGGCCGGGGAGACCAGTTCGGGGCGCTGGAGGGCGAGCTTGAGGAGTTCGCGCTCGGTGCGGTGGGCGGGGCTGCGCAGGTTGAGCGCGGGGCCGGAGGCCGCGGCGGGGGCGGGGGCGCCGGTGTCGTATCCGCGCCGCGGGGTCTGCTGCTGCTGCGCGGGGCCCTTGCCGCCGCGGTCGCGGGCCCAGCGGGCGAGCTGGGCGACCCGCTTGACGACGAACTGCGTGTCGAGGATGCCGAGCATGCCGGCGAGCTGGACGGCGACCTCGTGCTGGGCGCCGATGTTCTTGATGCGGGCGACGACGGGGGCGGCCTCGTCGAGGGCGGCGGCGCGGCCCGCCGGGGTCTCCAGGTCGTACCGCTTCACGATCTGCCGGAGGGCGAACTCGAAGAGCGGGGTGCGGGGCTCGGCGAGTTCGGCGACGGCCTGGTCGCCCTTGGCGAGCCGCAGGTCGCAGGGGTCCATGCCGTCGGGGGCGATGGCGATGTACGTCTCGGCGGCGAACTTCTGGTCGTCCTCGAAGGCGCGCAGGGCCGCCTTCTGGCCGGCGGCGTCGCCGTCGAAGGTGAAGATGACGCGGGCCGAGCCGTTGTCCATCAGGAGGCGGCGGAGGATCTTGATGTGGTCGCCGCCGAAGGCGGTGCCGCAGGTGGCGATGGCGGTGGTGACGCCGGCGAGGTGGCAGGCCATGACGTCGGTGTAGCCCTCGACGACGACGGCGCGGCTGACCTTGGCGATGTCCTTCTTGGCCAGGTCGATGCCGTACAGCACCTGGGACTTCTTGTAGATCGGCGTCTCGGGCGTGTTGAGGTACTTGGGGCCGTTGTCGTCGTCGCGGAGCTTGCGCGCGCCGAAGCCGACGACATCGCCGCCGACATCCCTGATGGGCCACATGAGGCGGCCGCGGAAGCGGTCGATGGGGCCGCGGCGGCCGTCCTGGGAGAGGCCGGAGAGGATCAGTTCCTTGTCGGAGAAGCCCTTGCCGCGCAGGAAGCGGGTGAGGTGGTCCCAGCCGGCCGGCGAGTAGCCGACGCCGAAGTGCGCGGCGGCGGCCTGGTCGAAGCCGCGCTCGGCGAGGAACTTGCGGCCGATCTCAGCCTCGGGCGAGTCGAGTTGGTCGATGTAGAACTGGGTGGCGGCCTTGTGCGCCTCGACGAGACGGATCCGCTCCCCGCGCTGGTGGCCGGGGTTGTAGCCGCCTTCCTCGTACCGCAGGGTGATGCCCGCCTTCGCGGCGAGGCGCTCGACGGTCTCCGAGAAGGAGAGGTGGTCGATCTTCATCACGAAGGCGAAGGTGTCCCCGCCCTCCTGGCAGCCGAAGCAGTGGAAGAGTCCCTTGCTGGGGCTGACCTGGAAGGAGGGCGACTTCTCGTCGTGGAAGGGGCAGAGGCCCTTGAGGTTGCCGCCGCCCGCGTTGCGCAGCTGGAGGTACTCGGACACGACGGCGTCGATCGGGACCGCGTCCCGGACCGCCTTCACGTCGTCATCGTTGATCCTGCCTGCCACGCATTGAGTCTACGGGGACGGCGGAGCTAGGGGTGCCTTGCCGATCATGCCGGGCTCGCGGGGTCTGGCACGGCACCTCGCCGCGTTGCCGAAACGCCCTCATAGTCCCCCGTAGCCCTTCGGGCACGGGAGGTACCCCCACCGCTATGAGGGCGCTCCGACGCCTTGCGATGCACCGCACCAGACCCCGCTCCCTGATCCGGCCTGATCGGCAAGACACCCCCTAGGAATCCAGGCTCTCCAGAGGTACGGAGGCGTCGGCGAGGGCCTCCGGGTCCACGGCCGTACGGGAACGGATGAGCCGCTGGATCGGCTCTGTGACGTCCCACACATTCACGTTCATGCCGGCCAGGACCCTGCCCTCCTTCAGCCAGAAGGCGATGAACTCCCGCTTCCCGGTGTCGCCGCGGACGACGACCTGGTCGTACGTGCCCGGGGGCGCCCAGCCGGAGTACTCCATGCCCAGGTCGTACTGGTCGGAGAAGAAGTAGGGCACCCGGTCGTAGGAGACGTGCTGCCCGAGCATGGCGCGGGCGGCGGCCGGGCCGCCGTTGAGGGCGTTGGCCCAGTGCTCGACGCGGAGCCGGGTGTGGAGCAGCGGGTGGTGGGCGGCGGCCACGTCGCCCGCGGCGTAGATGTCGGGGTCGGAGGTGCGCAGCGACTCGTCGACGGCGATGCCGCCGCCGTCGGCGCGGTCGACGAGGGCGAGCCCGGCGTTCTCGGCGAGGGCGGTACGGGGGGCGGCGCCGATCGCGGCGAGCACGGCGTGCGCCGGGTGCTCCTCGCCGTCGTCGGTGCGGACGGCGAGGACCATGCCGTCCTGGCCGACGATCTCGGTGAGCCTCGCGCCGAAGTGGAAGCGGACGCCGTGGTCGCTGTGGAGGTCGGCGAAGAGCTGGCCGAGCTCGGGGCCGAGGACGCGGTGCAGCGGGGTGGGCTCGTACTCGACGACGGTGACCTCGGCGCCGTAGCCGCGGGCGGCGGCGGCGACCTCCAGGCCGATCCAGCCGCCGCCGGCGATCACCAGATGGCCGTTGTCCCGGCCGAGGGCGGCGAGGACCTGGCGGAGCCGGTCGGCGTGGGCGAGCCGGCGCAGGTGGTGGACGCCGGCGAGTCCGGTGCCGGGGACGTCGAGGCGGCGGGGCTCGGCGCCGGTGGCGAGGAGCAGCTTGTCGTAGCGGATGACGGTGCCGTCGCCGAGGCGGACGGTGCGGGCCTCGCGGTCTATGGCGGTGACGGACTGGCCGAGGTGGAGCTCGATGTCGTGCGCCGCGTACCAGGCGGCCTCGTGGACGAAGACGCTGTCGCGCTCCTTGGCGCCGGTGAGGTAGCCCTTGGAGAGGGGTGGGCGCTCGTAGGGGTGGTCGCGTTCGTCGCCGATGAGGATCACCCGGCCGTTGAACCCCTCGGCGCGCAGCGTCTCCGCCGCCTTGGCACCTGCCAGTCCTCCGCCGACGATGACAAAGGTCTGATCTGCGTCGACCACGTCGATTCCTCCTCGTTGCGACCGGTTCCAACCTACGCCCCCCGGCGTTCGTCCGGCCGGACCGCCTCGGGGCGCGCATGCGAGCGTCCCGCACGGAGCCGGGTGACGGAAGAGGCCCTACGCGTGGTGGGGGCGGAGGTGGGTGTGGAGGGCGCGGGCGGAGGCGTCGGTGAGGGAGGCGATCTGGTCGACGATGACGCGCTTGCGGGCCCGGTCGTCGCGCGCCGCGTCGAAGGCGGCGCGGAACTGCGGTTCGAGTCCGTCGGGGGCGCGGAGGACGAGGGCCTCGGCGAGTTCGGCGACGACGACGCGCTGGTCGGCGCGGAGCACCTCCTGCTCGGCGCGCTGCATCACGTACCGGTCGGCGACGGCCTTGAGGACGGCGCATTCGTCGCGCGCCTCGCGGGGGACGACGAGCTCGGCGCCGTAGCGGGTGAGGCGGCCCGATCCCCAGGCCTGGCGGGTGGCGCCCTCGGCGGCGAGGCAGAGACGGCCGATGAGCTGGCTGGTGGCGTCCTTGAGGCGGGCCTGGGCGACGGCGGAGCCGTCGTAGCCGTGCGGCCACCACTCCTGGTCGACGAGCCGGTCGAGGGCCTCGGCGAGCTGCTGCGGGTCGGTGTCCTCGGGGACGTAGCGGCCGATGGCGACGGCGAAGATGTCGGCGCGCTCGGGTTCGGCGAACAGCATGTTGGGGTCGATGTGCCCGGCGTGCAGGCCGTCCTCGAAGTCGTGGACGGAGTAGGCGACGTCGTCGGACCAGTCCATGACCTGGGCCTCGAAGCACTTGCGGTGGGCGGGGGCGCCCTCCCGGATCCACGCGAAGACGGGGAGGTCGTCCTCGTACACGCCGAACTTGGGCGAGCCGGGGTCGTCGGGGTGGCCGCCGCGCGGCCACGGGTACTTGGTGGCGGCGTCGAGGGCGGCGCGGGTGAGGTTGAGGCCGACGCTGACGAGCTCGCCGTCGCCGTCCTTCACGAAGCGCTTGGGCTCGATGCGGGTGAGGAGGCGGAGCGACTGGGCGTTGCCCTCGAAGCCGCCGCAGTCCTTGGCGACGTCGTTGAGCGCCTGCTCGCCGTTGTGCCCGAAGGGCGGGTGGCCCATGTCGTGGGAGAGGCAGGCGGCCTCGACGAGGTCGGGGTCGCAGCCGAGGGCGGCGCCGAGCTCGCGGCCGACCTGGGCGCATTCGAGGGAGTGGGTGAGGCGGGTGCGGGGGCTGGCGTCCCAGACGTTGCTGCGGGTGCCGGGGGTGACGACCTGGGTCTTGCCGGCGAGCCTGCGGAGCGCGGCGGAGTGCAGCACGCGGGCGCGGTCGCGCTGGAAGGCGGTGCGTCCTGGCCGCTTGTCGGGTTCGGCGGCCCAGCGCTCGGTGGCGGCGGAGTCGTAGCCGGGGGTGCCCGTGATGTCTGCGGTGTCCTCGATGCCTTCCATGCGTCGAAGGTAACCGGAGGGACCGACAGAAGAGCTCAGATGGCGGCGAGTTCCCGCGCGCGGGTGGCGGCGACGCCTGCCAGGGCGCGGTCGTAGCGGTGGAGGACCAGGCGGGCCAGGGCGGGGTGGGCGCCGAGCGGGGCGGCGGCGATCCAGGGGGCGTGGGCCGCGGCGCGGGTCGCGAAGAGGCCGGGGGCGGTGAAGCAGGAGGCGACGGCGACGCGGTGGCGGCCCCGGGCGGCGAGGGCGCGGACGGCCTCGGGGACGGTGGGCGCGGCGGCGGAGGCGTACGCGGGGAGGACGGGCACGCCGCCGAGGCGCTCGCCGAGGAGGGCGGCGATCCGGCGGATCTCGGCGCCGGACCGGGGGTCGCGGGAGCCGGCGGAGGCGAGGACGACGCCGGTGGCGCGGGAGGTCCCGTCGCCGGGGCTCCAGCCGGCCTCGGCGAGCCGGTCGGCGAGGGCCTCGACGAGGAGGGGGTGCGCGCCGAGCGGTTCGGCGACGCGGGCGCGGAGGCCGGGTGCGGCGGCGGGGAGGTCGTGGGTGACGTGGTGGCCGGGGGCGAAGAGGAGGGGTACGAGGACGGCGTCCCGGCCCTCGGCGGCGAGCCCGGCGAGGGTGTCGTCGAGGAGGGGTGCGTTCAGCTCGATGTGCGCGAGGCGGGCGTCGAGCCCGGGGCGCAGCTCGCGGACCCGGTCGAGGAGGCGGCTCAGGGCGGCCCGGGCCCGGGGGTCGCGGCTGCCGTGCCCGACGGCGACGAGGGTGGGGACGTTCATCGGTGTGCGTACCTCCTCGTCGTGCTTCCGCGGCCGACGGCCAAACGGATGCACGTGGCCGAGCTGGGTCCCGAGCTGCTCGGTGATCCTGCCGAGCAGCTCGGCGGCGCTGTCGAACGTGCTGTCCGGCTCCGTCATGCACCGATCCTGAGGGCGGCACGTTGCCTGCCCGTTGCGCGGGAGTCACGACTGGTTGCCGTGACCTCACGGGCGCCGCCCGGCCGGTGTCAGGCGCCCAGCTGTTCGCCGTGACCTCACCGGCGCCGCCCGGCGGGTGTCAGTCGCCCAGCCAGACCCGTAGCGGGCCGATCTCCTCGAAGCCGGCGGCGAGGGCCGGGGACAGGTCGCCGCCGGACTCGTAGCCGACGACGGGGCGGTCGTCCGGGGCGGCGGCGAGGGCGCCCGCCCAGATGTGGGACGGGTCGGTGTCGCCCGTGGCGAAGAGGTTGGTGACGCCGGTGACGCGGGCGCTCTCGCTGAGCACCGCGCCGCCGAGGATCCGGCCGTCGGCGGAGTATCCCGCGACGATCGTCGTCGCCGGGTCGGCGAGGAGTGCGGGGTGGAAGAGCGCCGCGTCGTCGGCGTCGTCGCCGCTCCAGGCGAGGGCCCAGGCGGCGAGTTCCTCCGGGGTGCGGACGGGGCGCCAGCCGGCCGTGACCGGGAGGTCGGAGGGGCCGGCGGGGCGGGCGATCCACTGGGCCTCGAAGAGGAGGCGGAAGCCCTCGGCGGCCAGGTCGAAGCGGGCGTAGCTGTCCTTGACGGAGGCGCCGGGCGTGCCGCGGTCGATGGTGGCGAGGAAGTCCTCGGCGTCCGCGTCCTCGGTCAGCGTCACCGCGTCCGGGTAGTAGAGAGGGGTGCGGCGGTCGTTCGTCCAGGCGCGCGGGCCGAAGGTGCCGGGGTGTCCGTGGGCGCGGCACATGACCTGGCACCACTCGGCGTTGTTGCGGACGGCGTCCCCGAGGACGGTGTCGGTGATCACGGGCGGGCCGTGAGGTCGGGCTGCCACACGTACCGGATGTCCGGTTCCCGCTCCTCGTTGCGCCCGCCGTCGGTGCGCTCGGCCTCGACGAAGCCGTGCCGTTCGTAGAAGCGGCCCGCCGGGGCGTTGACCTGGAACGTCCACAGCGCCAGCCCGGTCGGACGGTTCTGCTTGGCCAGCTCCACGAGTCGGTCGCCGATGCCCTGACCGCGCCACTGCGGGTCGACGTAGAGCTGGTCCAGCTCCTCGTCGTCAAGCACCATCATGGCGACGACCGAGCCGTCGACCGTCGCCACCCAGGTCTCCTGGTTCGGCACGACGATCTCCCGGAGCCAGTACCGGACCTCGTCGTCGGTGTGCGCGCGGCGCACGCCCGGGAGCGCCGCCGTGTAGGAGCGGAGCCACACATCGGCCACCGCGGCGGCGTCGGAATCGACCGCCCGGCGAATGTCCATGTTTTCGATCTTCACGGCTCGGATGGTACGGGTCCGCACACCTGCCCCTCCCCCCTTTTTTCCTTCCGAATCACGGAATATCTTTTCCGTTATGAGAATGTCCCCGCCCTCTCTCCCTCGCCGGACCGCCGCCGAGTTCATCGGCACCGCCGCCCTCGTCGCCGTCGTCGTCGGCTCCGGCATCCGCGCCGACTCCCTCAGCCAGGACATCGGCGTCCGCCTGCTCGCCAACGCCGCCGCCTCCGCCCTCGGCCTCGGCCTGCTCATCGCCCTCATCGGGCCGCTCTCCGGGGCCCACTTCAACCCCGTCGTGACCCTCTCCGAGTGGTGGTCGCGCCGGCACGAGCGCGGCGGGCGCGAGGTCCTCGCCTACATCGGCGCGCAGCTCGCCGGGGCCGTCACGGGCGCCCTGCTCGCCGAGGCCATGTTCGGGCGGGCGCCCGGTGCCTGGGCCACCGAGCCGCGCTCGGCGCTCCACCTCCTCCTCGGCGAGGCCGTCGCCACCGCCGGGCTCGTCCTGGTCGTGCAGGGGCTGCGCCGTATCGGCCGCCCCGGCCTCGCCCCGGTGGCAGTCGCCGGGTACATCGGCGCGGCGATCTGGTTCACCTCCTCCGGGTCCTTCGCCAATCCGGCGGCCACCCTCGGCCGCGCCTTCTCCGACTCCTTCACCGGGATCGCCCCCGGCTCCGTCCCCTCCTACGCCGCCGCCCAGCTCCTCGGGATGGTGCTCGGGCTCGGCCTCGCGGGTGTGCTGTACGGAACAGTCGGCGGTGACGGCGAACCGAAGCCCGCCGATCCGCGTCGGACGGGGTGACAGCAACCCGCCCGCCCCTGGAGGTTCCCGATATGCCGGCACGGCCGATCCGGTGGATTCCCCGCACCACGCGGGCCCGCCGCCGCACCGTCCAGGCCGTGATGGCGGGTGCCGTCCTCGCCCTCCTCCCCTCCACCTGGATGCACGCCTCCGCCGCCGGGAAGCTCCGTACCACCGCCGACGTCCCCGCCCGGGACGTCGCCGTCGTCTTCGGCGCCGGGCTGTGGAACGGGCGCCCCACCCCGTACCTCGCGCACCGGCTCGACACCGCCGCCGAGCTGTACCGCACGGGCAAGGTCCGGGTCCTCCTCGTCACCGGCGACAACAGCAGGACCGCGTACGACGAGCCCAGCGCCATGCGGGCCTACCTCACCGGGCGCGGGGTGCCCGAGGGCCGGATCGTCAGCGACTACGCGGGCTTCGACACCTGGGACTCCTGCGTCCGGGCCAAGAAGGTCTTCGGCGTCGACCGGGCCGTCCTCGTCACCCAGGACTTCCACATCAAGCGGGCCGTCGCGCTCTGCGGGGCGGCGGGCGTCGACTCGTACGGCGTCGGGGTCTCCGAACCCCACGACCGCACCTGGTACTACGGCACCTCGCGCGAGCTGTTCGCGGCCGCCAAGGCCGCCCTCGACGCGGGCCTGCGCCCCGATCCGCAGTTCCTCGGACCGAAGGAACCGGGCGTCACGGAGGCCCTCGCCTCACCTCGCGACCTGCCGTGAGCTGAGCGGAGAGCCCCGCGCCCGTAATACGCGGCGCCGCCCCGCGTAACACGCCTGACCCACGCTGGCGGCATGTCCGACGCCACCGCCGTCCCGACCCACTGCCCCTACTGCGCCCTGCAGTGCGGCATGTCGCTCCGCCCCACCGGCGCCCCGGAGCTGCCCGCCGAGGTGGTCGACAGGACCGACTTCCCCGTCAACAAGGGCGCCCTGTGCGGCAAGGGCCGCACCGCCCCCTCCGTACTCTCCTCCCGGGTCCGGCTCACCGAGCCCCTGGTCCGATGCCCTGACACGGGGGATCTGCGGCCCGCGACCTGGGAGGAGGCGCTCGCCGCCGTCGCCGAAGGACTGAGCAGGACCCGCGCCGACCACGGCGCCGATGCCGTGGGGGTCTTCGGCGGCGGCGGGCTCACCAACGAGAAGGCGTACACCCTCGGGAAGTTCGCCCGGCTGGTCCTCGGCACCTCGCAGATCGACTACAACGGCCGCTTCTGCATGTCGTCCGCCGCCGCCGCGCACGGCAGGGCCTTCGGCCTCGACCGGGGACTCCCCTTCCCCCTGGAGGACATCCCCAAGGCCGGCTGCGTGATCCTCGTCGGCTCCAACCTCGCCGAGACCATGCCGCCCGCCCTGCGCTACCTCACCGAACTGCGGGAGAACGGCGGGAAGCTGATCGTCGTCGACCCCCGCCGCACCCGGACCGCAGAACAGGCCGATCTCCACCTCGCCCCGCGCCCCGGCACCGACCTCGCGCTCGCCCTCGGCATGCTCCACCTCGTGGTCGCCGAGGGGCGGGTGGACGAGGAGTTCGTCGACGGGCGCACCTCCGGCTGGGAGGCGGCCCGCGCCGGCGCCATGTCCCACTGGCCCGAGCAGGTCGAGCGGATCACCGGCGTGTCCGTGCCGCAGCTGCGCGAGGCGGTCGCGATGTTCTGCGACGCCCCCACCGGCATGGTCCTGACCGCGCGCGGCCCCGAGCAGCAGTCCAAGGGGACGGACACCGTCGGCGCCTGGATCAACCTCTGCCTCGCCACCGGCAACGCGGGCCGGCCCTTGAGCGGCTACGGCTGCCTCACCGGGCAGGGCAACGGCCAGGGCGGCCGCGAGCACGGCCAGAAGGCCGACCAGCTCCCCGGCTACCGCAAGCTCGACGACCCCGCCGCCCGCGCGCACGTCGCCGGGGTGTGGGGCGTGGACCCGGACACGCTGCCGGGGCCGGGGCGGAGCGCGTACGAGCTCCTCGACGCGCTCGGCGGCGAGGTGAAGGCCCTGCTCCTCATGGGCTCCAACCCGGTGGTCTCCGCGCCGCGCGCCGCGCACGTCGAGGGGCGGCTGCGCTCGCTCGACTTCCTCGCCGTCGCCGACGTCGTCCTCTCCGAGACCGCCGCGCTCGCCGATGTCGTCCTGCCCGTCACCCAGTGGGCCGAGGAGACCGGGACGATGACGAACCTGGAGGGACGGGTGCTGCTGCGGCGCCGTGCCCTCACCCCGCCCTCCGGGGTACGCAGCGACCTGGAGGCGCTGCACGCGCTCGCCGGGCTCCTCGGCTGGGAGAAGGGTTTCTCCGCCGACCCCGAGGAGGTCTTCGACGAGCTGCGGCGCGCCTCGGCCGGCGGCCCCGCCGACTACTCCGGCATCAGCTACCGGCGCATCGAGGAGGAGCAGGGCGTCTTCTGGCCGTGCCCCGACGGGGCCCACCCGGGCACACCCCGGCTCTTCCTCGACCGGTTCGCGACGCCCGACGGGCGGGCCCGGTTCGTACCGGTGGTGCACCGGCCCGCGGCGGAGGAGACGGACGCGGAGTACCCGGTCGTCCTCACCACGGGCCGTGTCGTGTCCCAGTACCAGTCGGGCGCGCAGACCCGGCGGGTCGCCGAGCTGAACGCGGCGGCGCCGGGGCCCTTCGTGGAGCTCCACCCGCGCCTCGCCGAGCGGCTCGGGGTGGCCGAGGGCGAGCGGCTCGCGGTGGTCTCGCGGCGCGGGCGGGCCGTCGCGCCGGCCCGGATCACGACGGCGATCCGGCCGGACACCGTCTTCATGCCGTTCCACTGGGCGGGCGAGGGCCGGGCGAACACGCTCGTCAATCCGGCGCTCGACCCGGTCTCCCGGATGCCGGAGTTCAAGGTGTGCGCGGTCCGACTGGAGCGGGACGCCTGAAGCGCCACGGCCACGGCCACGGCTACGGCTACGGCTACGGCCGGTCGAACCAGTCGCCGCTCTCGATGACCGGGCCGAGCGGCGCGTCCGGCGCCGCCAGGAACACCCAGGCGGACACCCGCTCCTTGTCCCGGACCCGTACGACGTCCATCGCCACCCTCTCGTACCCGGCGGGCAGCTCCAGCCGGTCGAGCAGGCCGAACAGCTCGCCGTACGCGCCGGGCTCCGGCGTCAGCAGCGTGCCGACCACCCGGCCGCCCCCGGCCGCCGGGACGGCGTACGGATAGCCGGGTCCGTCGTGCAGGACGGCACCGTGCAGCACGGCGTCCGCCTCGGTGCCGATCCGGCCGCGGAGGAACCGGTCGTGGTTGTACGCGCCCGGGCGCAGCGTCCCGTACATGAAGAACGGCCGCTCCTGGTGCGCCGGGGCCTCGACGGGCGCGGCCGCCTCGGTCTCCCGCTCGACCCAGCGGGCGTACTCCTCGCTGACGCGGCTCGCCCGGGTGGCGAGGATCTCGGGCGTCTCGTAGCCGTGGGCGGCGAGGAGGTGCGCCTCCAGGGCCGCGTAGCGGGCCTCGGTGGTCTTGAACTCCACCTCCCACTCCTCGGTGGTCTCGATCGCGCCCCGCCAGTGGTAGACGGAGGTGACGGGACCCGAGATCTGCGCGCAGGCGACGAGCCGGGCCTCGACGGCGCCGCGCGCCAGGGCGTCGGCCTTGGCGCGCGCGTCGGTGGTGGTGCGGACGGTGACGATCACGTCTCCACCGTACGAGCGAACTGGGCCGTATGCAGCCGGGCGTACGCCCCGTCGGCGGCGAGCAGCTCCTCGTGGGTGCCCTGCTCGGCGATCGAGCCGCCCTCCATCACCAGGATGACGTCCGCGTCCCGGATCGTGGAGAGCCGGTGGGCGACGACGAAGCTGGTGCGGCCCGCGCGGAGGGACGACATGGCCTGCTGGACGAGGAGTTCGGTGCGGGTGTCGACGGAGCTGGTGGCCTCGTCGAGGACGAGGACCACCGGCTCGGAGAGGAAGGCGCGGGCGAGCGTGACCAGCTGCTTCTCACCGGCGCTGAGGCCTCCCCCGTCCTCGTCGAGGACGGTGTCGTACCCGTCGGGGAGGGTCCGGACGAAGCGGTCGGCGTGCGCGGCGCGCGCGGCCTCGACGATCCGCTCCCGCGAGACCTCGCCGGGCAGCCCGTAGGCGATGTTGTCGGCGATGGTGCCGCCGAAGAGCCAGGTGTCCTGGAGGACCATCCCGATCCCGGCCCGCAGGTCCTCGCGGGACATCGTGGCGATGTCCGTCCCGTCCAGGGTGATGCGGCCGCCCGTGACCTCGTAGAACCGCATGAGGAGGTTGACGAGGGTCGTCTTGCCGGCGCCCGTCGGGCCGACGATCGCGACCGTCCGGCCCGGCTCCACGGTCAGCGACAGGTCCTCGATGAGCGGCTTGCCGGGCTCGTAGCGGAAGGCGACCTTCTCGAAGGAGACCCGGCCCCTGACCCGCGCGGGGCGCTGCGGCTCCGCCCGGTCCGGGTCCCGGTCCGGGTCCCGGTCCGGGTCCGGGTCCCGGTCCGGGTCCCGGTCCGGGTCCGGGTCCCGGTCCGGGTCCCGGTCCGGGTCCGGGTCCGGGTCCGGGTCCGGGTCCGGGTCCGGGGACTCCTCGTCGGCGTCGAGGAGGTCGAAGACCCGCTCGGCGGAGGCCACCCCGGACTGGAGGAGGTTGGCCATGGCGGCGACCTGGTTGATCGGGCCGTTGAACTCGTACGAGTACTGGACGAAGGCCTGGACGTCGCCGACGGTCAGGGTGCCGCTCGCCACCCGCAGACCGCCGAGCACCGCGAGGACGACGTAGTTGAGGTTGCCGACGAAGGTCAGCGCGGGCTGGATGAAGCCGGAGACGAACTGGGCGCGGAAGCTCGCCCGGTACAGCTCCTCGCCGAGCTCGTCGAAGCGCCGCACGGCCTCGGCGCGGCGGCCGAAGGCGACGACCTCGGTATGGCCGGTGATCATCTCCTCGGCGTGGCTGCCGAGCCGGCCGGTGACCGCCCACTGCTTCACGAACTGCGGCTGGGCGCGCCGCCCGACGAAGGCGGCGACGGCGACCGAGACGGGCACGGTGCCGAGGGCGACGAGCGCGAGGAGCGGGGAGATCCAGAACATCATCGCGAGGACGCCGATGAGGGTCAGCAGGGCGCGGGTCATCTGGCTGAAGGTCTGCTGGAGGGTCTGCGTGATGTTGTCGATGTCGTTCGTGGTGCGGGAGAGGACCTCGCCGCGCGGCTGGCGGTCGAAGTACGTGAGCGGGAGCCGCGCCAGCTTGTGCTGGGCCTGCTCGCGCAGGCGCCGGCCGGCCTGCTGGACGACGGTGGTGGCGATCCGCAGCTGGATCCAGGTGAAGAGGGACGAGCCGGTGACGACGGCGACGGAGACGGCGAGGAGCAGGCCGACGGCGGCGAAGTCGACCCCGGCCGGGCCGGTGGCGCCGGTGATGACGAGGTCGGTGGCGCGGCCGAGGAGGAGGGGGCTGAGGACGGCGAGGGCGACGGCCGTGGCGCCCACGGCGAGGACGGCGAGCAGTAAGGCCTTGTCGGGGGCGAGGGTGCGCAGGAGGCGGAGGCCGGAGGCGCGGAACTCCAGGGAGCGTTCGAGGCCGGCGGTGGGGAGGCCGGGGCCGCGGTCCTTGGGCGGGGGGCCGCTGCGGGCGGGGGCGGTGCGGGGTGCGTCCGCCGTGCGGGTGGGCGTCGTCGTACTCATGCGGCTTCCTCCTCGGTGAGCTGGGAGAGGACGATCTCCCGGTAGGTGGCGCTGTCCCGCATGAGGGACTCGTGGGTGCCGGTGCCGACGGTCCTGCCCCGGTCGAGGACGACGATCCGGTCGGCGTTCCGGATGGTGGAGACCCGCTGGGCGACGATCACCACGGTCGCGTCCGCGGTCTCCCGCCGGAGCGCTTCGCGGAGCCTGGCGTCGGTGCGGGCGTCGAGGGCGGAGAAGGAGTCGTCGAAGAGGTAGAGGCGGGGGCGGGCGACGAGGACCCGGGCGATGGCGAGCCGCTGGCGCTGGCCGCCGGAGAGGTTGGTGCCGCCCTGGGCGACCGGGGCGGCCAGGCCGCCGTCCAGGCCTTCGTCGGGACCGCCGTCGTCGAGACCGCCGTCGCCGGGACCGCCGCCGTCGGGACCGCCGCCTCCGAGGGCGCGGACGAAGTCGGCGGCCTGGGCGGTCTCCAGGGCGTGCCAGAGCTCCTCGTCGGTCGCGTCGGGATACCCGTACCGCAGGTTCGTCGCGACCGTCCCGGAGAAGAGGTAGGGCTTCTGGGAGACGAGGCCGACGGTCCTCGCCATCAGGGCGGGGTCGAGAGCGCGGACGTCGACGCCGTCGACGAGGACCTCGCCGCCGGTCGCGTCGAAGAGCCGGGGCACGAGCCCGAGGAGCGTCGACTTGCCGCTGCCGGTGGAGCCGATGATCGCGGTGGTCTCACCGGGGCGGGCGACGAGGTCGACGTCCTTGAGGACGGGCTCCTCGGCGCCCGGGTAGCGGAATCCGACGCCCGTGAGGTCGAGGTGTCCGGCGCCCTTGAGCGTGCGGACGGGGTCGGCGGGCGGGGTGACGGAGAGCGGGGTGTCGAGCACCTCGCGGATGCGCTCGGCGCCGACCTCGGCGCGCGGCATGTGCATCAGGAGGAAGAGGACCATCATCACGGACATGGAGGTCTGGAGCAGGTAGCCGAGGAAGGCGACGAGCCCGCCGGGCTGGAGCTCGCCGCCGTCGATGCGGTGGGCGCCGACGTAGATGAGGGCGACGGTCGTCAGCTCCCAGACGACGAGGACCGTCGGGAACATCAGGGCCTGGAGCCGGCCCGCCCGGAGGCCGACGGTGAGGAGTTCGTCGTTGGCGGCGGCGAACCGTTCCCGCTCGTGCCGGTCGCGGACGAAGGCCCGGACCACGCGGACGCCGTTGATCTGCTCGCGCAGCACGCGGTTGACCCGGTCGACGCGCTCCTGCATGCCGCGGAAGAGCGGTCGCATCCGCAGGACGATCGCGCCGACGGCGCCGGTCATCACGGGCAGGAAGAGGAACAGGACCAGGGCCATCGGCACGTCCTGGCGCAGGGCCATGGCGAGTCCGCCGAAGCAGAGCAGGGGCGCCGCGACCAGCATCGTCAGGACGAGGACGGTGAACGTCTGGACCTGCTGGACGTCGTTGGTGGTCCGGGTGACGAGGGAGGCGGCGCCGAACCGGCCCCTCTCCTGGGCGGAGAAGTCCTGGACGCGGCGGAAGACCTCGGAGCGCAGGTCGCGGGCGACGCCCATGGCGATCCTGGCGCCGGTGTAGGTGGCGGCGGCCGCCGCCGCGGCCTGGAGGAGGGTGATGCCGAGCATCTCGGCGCCCCCGCGGAGGACCCGGTCGGTGTCCCCGCGGAGGACGCCCTCGTCGATGACTCCGGCGTTGAGGGCGGGCAGGGCGAGCGAGGCGAGCGACTGGACGAGCTGGAGGAGGACGAGGACGGCGAGGAGGGCCCGGTAGGGCCTGAGGCGGGGAGCGAGGAGTCGCAGCAGCACGGTGACGGTCCCTCACACGGTGTACGGGCGGGCGGACTTGGCTTCCTTGAGCGCGAGCGCCCACCAGGCGAGCTGGTCGAACAGGATCTTGGCCGCGCCCTCGGCGGCGGCGGGGTCCTTGTGGGCTCCGTCCTCGTCGAAGAGCGACCAGGCGGAGTGGAAGGAGACGGAGTCGCGGACGGTGACGGCGTGGACCTCGGCGAAGACCGGGCGGAGCTGCTCGACGGCCCGCAGGCCGCCGGAGACGCCGCCGTAGGAGACGAAGCCGACGGGCTTCGCCTGCCACTCGGTGTAGTGCCGGTCGATGAGGTTCTTGAGGGAGGCGGGGAAGGAGTGGTTGTACTCGGGGGTGAGGACGACGAAGGCGTCGGCGGCGGCGAGGGCCGGGGAGACCTTGGCGAGTTCGGCGCGGACGGCCGGGGACGGGTGGTGGGAGAGGGAGGTGGGGAGGTCGACCTCGGCGAGGTCGACGACCGTCACGGCGAAGTCCTCGCGCTCGGCGAGCCGGGAGCGGAGCCAGTCGGTGATGACGGGGGCGAAGCGGCCTTCGCGGTCGCTCGCCACGATCAGGGCGAGGTTCAGCGGGGCGGCGGAGGCGGCGGTGGTGGAGGCGGCGGTGGTGGAGGCGGTGGAGGCGGAGGTGGCGGCGGCGGCGGAGGTGCCGGTGGTGGTCTCGAAAGAGGCGTCGGAGGCGGCCTCGAAAGACGCGTCGGCGGTGGCGGCGGAGTTCGTGAGGGCCGCGGAGTTCGTGGTGTCGGTGTCCATGTCGATGATCGTGGTACCTCAAGTTTGGTTGAGGTCAAGCGGTGATCCCGACGACTTTCCCCAGGGCCTTTTCCGGCCCGTACGGTGAGGGCATGACGACTCCGCCCGCACCCCCCACCCCGCCCCCGTACGTCGAGGTCGACGGCGTCCCGGCGGTCGACCCGGAGCTCCTCGCGGCCCTCACGAGCGGCTTCGGCCACTTCACGGCGATGCAGGTGCGGGACGGGCGCGTGAAGGGCCTCGGCCGCCACCTCGAACGGCTCGACCGCTCCACCCGCGAGCTCTTCGCGGAGGAACTGCCCGGCGACCGGGTCCGCGAGCTGCTCGCCGGGGCCGTGGCGGCCTCCGGACGGCGGGACTGCTCGGCCCGGGTGCACGTGCACGAGGGCGTCCGCCTCCTGGTCGCCGTCCGCGAGCCCGCCCCGGACGGGCCCGGGGCGCCGCAGCGCCTCAGGAGCGTCGACTACCTGCGCCCCGCGGCGCACATCAAACACCTCGGCGGCTTCGGCCAGAGTTACCACCGCGAGGCGGCCCGGCGCGCCGGCTACGACGAGGCCCTGCTGACCTCGTCGAACGGCGACATCGCCGAGGGTGCGGTCACCAACATCGCTTTCTGGGACGGCGCTTCGGTGGTCTGGCCGTCGGCGCCCCACCTCGTGGGGATCACGATGAGCCTCCTCGAACCGCTGCTCGACTCGGTGCGGCGGCCGGTTTCCCTCGCGGACCTGGGCGGGTACCGTGCGGCCTTCGTGACCAACTCCCGGGGGATCGCACCGGTTTCGGGTATCGACTCGGTGGACTTCGCGGTGGACGAGGACCTGATGGAGAGGGTCTACTCGGCATACGAGTCGGTGGAGTGGGACGCGCTGCGGGCGTGACGGAACGCGGGAGGCGAGAAGAACGATGGCCGCGAGATACCTCGTCTCGCCACGGGGCGGCCGCCGCGCCCACCCCGACATCACGTCCGCGCTCCGCGCCGCGGAGGCACGGGGCCGGGCGGCGCTGATCGAGATCGCGCCCGGCCACTACGAGGAGGCGCTCACCGTCCGGGGCGAGGTCCGGCTGACGGCCGTCGAGGGTCCGGGCTCGGTCCTGGTGAGCCGGCCGCGCGGCGCCGTCCTCGACGCCTTCGGCACGGTCTCCGTCGACGGCCTGACGCTGGCCGGCCGGGACACCGACGTGGACATCGTCGGCTGCCACACGGGGACGCTCACGCTCGACCGCACCGAGATCCGGGCGCACGCCGGCGTCGCCGTGCACGCCCGGCCGCACACCTCCGTCACCCTGCGGGACAGCGTGGTCCTGTACGGCCGCGCCGCCTTCACCGGGTCGGCCGGACTCGTCGAGCGGTGCCGGTTCACCGACGCCGCCGACAACGCGATCGCCGCGATCGAGGGTGCCCGCGTCACGGTCCGGGGCAGCCGCATCGAGGGCAGCCGCATCCACGGCGTGCGCGTCTCCGACGCACGGGCCGAGGTCGTCGGCTGCGAGCTGACCGGTACGGGGCAGGCGGCGCTCGCGGCGGACAGCCGCGGGGAGCTCGCCGTGGTGGAGTGCGCGATCAGCGCCGTACACGCGGAGGGGATCCTGTTCATCGAGCAGTCCCGGGGCTCCGTGGACCGCACCCGCGTCACCGACGCGCTGCACGGGGTCGTCACGAAGAGCGGCGCGGGACCGGTCGTCCGCGGCTCCGTCTTCGTCGACTGCCGCGACACCGGGATCAACGTCCAGGACGCGGGCCTCGGGACGTTCGAGCACTGCCGGATACTCGGCACCCGCAACGTCGCGGTGTTCTCGACCAAGGGTGGCGCGCCCGAGGTGTGGGACTGCCACGTCTCGGGCGGGAACGTCGGGATCGCCGTCACGGAGGGCGGCAGGGGCCGCTTCACCCGGGTCGGGATCGAGGACCTGACGGGCACCGCGCTGCGGGTCTACGACGAGGGTGGGGCCGTGTTCTCGCACGTACGCGTGGAGCGCTGCCCGGCCGGCCTGGAGGCCCGGGGGAACGGCGGCACGACGGCCGAGGTGACCGATTCGGTGTTCCGTGACATCGGCATGGGGGCCGTGGCCATCGACGGCCAGTCGCGCGTCACGCTCAGGAACGTGACGGCGGAGCGCGGCGGCATGGTGGGCTTCGCCGTCGCGGGCGAGGCCATGCTCCAGGTCACCGACTGCGACGTCACGGGGGTGAGCAGCGGCGGGATCGGCGCCCTCGGCAGCGGGCGGCTCGTCGCACGGAACGTCACCGTGACGGGCTCGGAGGGCCTGGGGCTGTACGGGACGGGGACCGCCTACGTGGACGTCACGGACAGTACGTTCACCGACTGCGCGGGGGCGGGGGTGAGCTTCGACGAGAGGGCCGCGGGCCGTCTCGTCGGCTGCGCGGTGGACGGTACGGGCGGGCCGGCCGTCCTGCACAACGGCCTCGTGGACCTGGTATCGCTGCGGACGTCGCTCCCCGTCTCCCGGCACAAGGAGAAGCCGCCCGTGCCGACGCAGATCTTCAACGGACCGGTCTTCAACGGACCGGTGCACGATGTCCAACTGGCCTGGAACAACGACCACGTGGTCCAACGACAGCAACGGCAACAGCCGCCGCGGCAGCAGCCGCGGCCGCAGACCGAAGGGGACGGTACGCGCCCATGAGTGACCCCCGGAACACCCCGCAGGACGCTCCCGAGAGCACCCCGGCGAACACCCGCCACTACGAAGGACCCGTCTTCAACTCAACCGTCTCCCACGCCCAGTTCGCCTGGAACAACAAGGAGGCGGTCACGCAGAACCAGCAGAGCAACGGCGACACGGTCGCCCCCGGCTACGAGGCGCTCGCCGAGCTGGTGACCGGCCTGCTCGGGCAGCTGCCGCGGGCGGGCCTCGCCGACCAGGAGCGCGAGGACGCGGAGGCGGCGGCGCAGGAGGTCCTCGCGGAGATCACCCGTACGGACGCCGCCCCGGAGGAGGGCCGGCTCCGCCGCGCGCTCGCGGGCCTCAGGGGGGTGCTGGCACCGGTGGCGACGGGCCTGGTGGCCGGGACGACCGTCGGGGCGCAGGAGTGGGCCCTCGCGGCGATCACCAGCCTGACCGGCGCGCTCTGACCCGGAGCCCGGGGCGTGCGCGACACTCCGTGTCACCCGTTCGGCACGGGCCGTCAGCTGACGCGATGCAACCAGCCCTGACCTGCGTAAACGTTGGAAATCCAGCCGACACACCGCACCGGACGGCGCAATCCTGATGCCCCATCAGCAGGCGGTGGGCGCGGGGCGGCTCTTATCTCGGTCACAGAAGGTCCGTTCCGGGAAGTCCCTCCCGGGAGGACCCCCGGCATGACCGGCATGACCGCTCGCGCGCCCCGGAGGACCCCATGCGCACCACTGCCCGCCTGTTCACCGGTACCGCGCTGACGGTCGCCGCGATCGGGGCGCTCGCCGCCCCAGCGGCGTACGCCAACAACGAAAGCGACTGGGGGTCGCTGGAGGTCTACCCGTCCTCCGCCACCCCGGGTACGACCGTCACCGTCAACACCCTGGCCTGCGGCAAGCACGGCCACGGCGTCGGCGACGCGAACTCGCTGGGTGCCGGGGAGTTCCAGCTGGAGCCGAGCACGCACAAGGAGGTCGTGGTCGGCCAGTTCCGGGTGCCGGAGCACGTCAAGCCCGGCACGTACGGCATCAGTGTCGCCTGCGACAACGGAAAGACGGCCCGGGGAGACCTGACCGTCAAGCACCGGAGTCCGAGCGGCCACGTCCAGACCGGCGTCGGGGGCAGTGTCGGCCCCGACTCCGCCCAGGTCACGGCAGGCGCGGCGGTGCTGGCCGCGGCTGCCGTAGGCGGGGTCTGGCTCCTGCGCCGCCGGGCGAGCGGCGCGCAGGGGCACTGAGGGCCCCCGCCCGTCCTGCCCCCGCCGCGCGCCCGCATACGGCCCGGCGGGGGCAGGACCACATCACCACCGGCACCGGAAGCACGCGAGGGAATCCAGGTGAGCAACAGGAGCAAGGGCTGGGGCATAGCCGTGGCCGCCTGCGTCGGCCTCTGGCTCGTCCAGAACGGCTCGCAGGACGTCACCCCGCCCGTACCGTCCGCCGCCCAGGCCTTCGCCGCCGGGCCGAGCGTGCACACCGACGCCGCGGCGGACCCGCTGCCGTCCTCGGCGCCCGTACGGCTCCGGATCCCCGAGACCGACGTGGACACCCCGATGACGCGCCTCGGCCTGGCGGCGAACGGTTCGCTGGACGTGCCGCCCGCCGGCGACCGGAACCTCGCCGGCTGGTACGGGGACGGCGTCGCGCCCGGCGCCAAGGGCACGGCGATCGTCGCGGGCCATGTCGACAACGCCCAGGGGCCGGCCGTCTTCTACACGCTGGGCGCCCTGAAGAAGGGCCACCGGATCGAGGTGGACCGGCGGGACGGCCGTACCGCCGTCTTCACGGTCGACGCGGTCGAGGTGTACGCCAACAAGGACTTCCCGGACAAGAAGGTGTACGGCGAGACGGACCGCGCCGAGATCCGGGTGATCACCTGCGGCGGCGGCTTCTCGAAGAAGAACGGCTACCAGGGGAACGTGGTCGCCTTCGGCCACCTCATCGGGGTGCGGTAGGCAGCGGAAGACGTCCCACGGCGGCCACCGGAAGACGCCACGCGGCAGCCACCGGAAGACGTCACGCCCACTGGTCGAACGCGAGCTTCGCGACCAGCGAGAAGACGACGACCAGCAGGACCCCGCGGACGAACTCGGCACCCTTGCTCAGCGCCATCCGGGCCCCGACCATGCCGCCCGCCAGGTTGAAGACGGCCATGACGCACGCGAGCTGCCAGTACACGCTGCCCTGGTAGGCGAACATCGCGAGCGCGCCCGCGTTGGTGCAGACGTTGACGATCTTCGCGTTGGCGGAGGCGGTCACCAGGTCCAGGTGGAGGACGGCGGTCAGCGCGAGGACCAGGAAGGTGCCGGTGCCCGGCCCGAACAGTCCGTCGTAGAAGCCGATGCCGCCGCCGACGACCACGATCGCGGTCACGATCCGGGCCCGGGTCAGCGGCGCCCGGTCCTCCCCCGCCGGCTTCGCGCCGAACGACGGCCGCAGCATCACGAAGGCCGCCACGGCGAGCAGCACCACCATGACCACCGGGCGCAGGACGTCGTTGCTGATGCCCGAGGCGAAGAAGGCACCGGCCATGGAGCCCATGAGCGCGGCGAGCCCGATCCGTACCGCTGTCCCGACCTGGACGGGCGCCTTGCGGACGTAGGTGACGGCGGCCCCGGTGGTGCCCACGATCGCGACGGCCTTGTTGGTGCCGAGGATGTGCGCGGCCGGGACGTGGGGCAGCCCGAGCAGGAAGGCGGGGAGCAGGAGCAGCCCGCCGCCGCCCACCACGGCGTCGATCCAGCCCGCCACGAGCGCGGCGAGGCAGAGCAGGACGAGGGTGGTCAGAGTGATCTCGGGCATGACCGTGAGCCTAGGGAGACGATCGTTGCCCCGTCCATCGATCGCCTGATCGTTGAGCTGGTTCAGAGGTTGTGGCGCCCGGTGTCCGGCGACCGTGCGCGGGCGGTCGGGCGGACCGTGAGGGGCCCCGGGCCTCACAGCGCCGCGCGCCAGGGACGGAGATCAGCGTTCCGTACGGGAAACAGTCGGGATTCCGCCGGGTAACACCGGCCGCGCACGCTTCCCGGTATGAGTACACGGATCGTGGTGGTCGGGGGCGGGACGGCGGGCGCCCGGCTCGCCCAGCGCCTGCCCGTCACCCTCCTCGGCGAGGAGCCGCACGCCCCGTACAACAGGGTGCTGCTCGCGGACGTCCTCGCCAGGCGGTACGCCCCCGAGGTGATCGCCCTGCCCGGGACCCGGGAGCCGGCCAGGCTCGGGGTGCGGGCGGTGCGGATCGACCGGGCGGCACGGACGGTGGAGTGCGCGGACGGCTCCCTCGTCGGATACGACCGGCTGGTCCTGGCGACGGGCTCCAACCCGGTGCTGCCGCCGCTGCGCGGTCTGCGCGGGGCGGCGCTGCCGGAGGGTGTCCACCCCTTCCGTACGCTCGACGACTGCCTGACGCTGCGCGCGCTCGTCCGGCCCGGGGTCCGGGCGGTGGTGATCGGCGGCGGGCTCCTCGGGGTCTCGGCGGCGCGGGCGCTGGCGGCGCTGGGCGCGGAGGTCGTGCTGACCCAGCAGGGCGAGCGACTGATGGAGCGTCAGCTCGATGTCGAGGCCTCGTCGTTGCTGCGCGACCATGTGGAGTCCCTCGGCGTCGAGGTGCACACGGAGTGCCGGGTGAGCGGCCTGCGGCAGCGGGACGGGGCGGTGACGGCGGTCGAACTCGCCGACGGCTTCGTGCTCGACGCCCAGGTCGTGGTGCTGGCCTGCGGGGTCAGGCCCCGGACGGCCCTGGCCCGCGAGGCGGGTCTCGACGTCGGCAACGGCGTCCTGATCGACGACGAACTCCGCACCTCCGACCCGTACATCCACGCGATCGGCGACTGCGCGGAGCACGCGGGCCG
Organism: Streptomyces sp. NPDC055103; assembly: GCF_053607625.1. Classification (NCBI taxonomy): domain Bacteria; kingdom Bacillati; phylum Actinomycetota; class Actinomycetes; order Kitasatosporales; family Streptomycetaceae; genus Streptomyces; species Streptomyces sp. NPDC055103. Next base: position 45,676 of record NZ_JBSGTX010000047.1, on the reverse strand, counting down.
CGTCTACGGCCTGGCGGGCCCCGCCCTGGAACAGGCGGACACCCTGGCGGACCTCCTCCTGACGGAGACGCCCACCCCACCCCCGGCGGGATCACCCCGCTACACCGGCACCCGCGCCCTCACCCGCCTCACCCTCGGCGGCTCCCGGCCGCTCGACCTCGCCGCCTTCGGCGAGGCGACCGCTCTGCCGGGCGACGACGTCGTCCGGCTCACCGACGCCACCCAGGGCGCCTACCGCAAGGTCGTCGTCCGCGGTGACCGGCTCGTCGGGGGCGTCCTCCTCGGCGACCTGGCCGCGGTCGGCGCGCTCGCCCGGGCCTGGGAGGGCGACGAAGCCCTCCCGGAGGCCCCTCTGCTGCACCTGCTCACCCACGACGGAGGCTCCCGACATGAGCGCTGACACGACGACCGCGTCCACCCCCACGATCGTCCTGGTCGGCCACGGAATGGTCGGCCAGCGCTTCCTGGAGGCGCTCGCCGACCGGGGCGTCACCGAGCGCGCCCGGATCGTGGTCCTCTGCGAGGAGCCGCGCCCGGCCTACGACCGCGTGCAGCTGACCTCGTACTTCTCCGGCAAGACGCCCGAGGACCTGTCGATGGTCGAGGCGGGCTTCATGGAGAAGCACGGCATCGAGCTGTACGTCGGCGACCCGGCGGAGTCGGTGGACCGGGCGGCCCGTACGGTCACCGCCCGCTCCGGCCGCGTCTTCGCGTACGACTCGCTCGTGCTGGCCACCGGCTCGTTCCCCTTCGTGCCGCCCGTCCCCGGCAAGGACGCCCGCGGCTGTTTCGTGTACCGCACGATCGAGGACCTGCTCGCCATCGAGGAGTACGCGAAGAACGCGACGACGGGCGCGGTCGTCGGCGGCGGGCTGCTCGGCCTGGAGGCGGCGGGCGCGCTCAAGGGGCTCGGACTCGACACGCACGTCGTGGAGTTCGCGCCGCGTCTGATGCCGGTGCAGGTCGACGAGGGCGGCGGCGCGGCGCTGCTGCGCACGATCGAACGGATGGGGCTGAGCGTCCACACGGGGACGGGCACGCAGGAGGTCGTGACGGCCGACGGCGCGGTGACCGGGATGAAGCTCTCGGACGGCTCCGAACTGGCCGTGGACATGGTCGTGTTCTCGGCGGGGGTACGCCCCCGGGACCAGCTGGCCCGCGACTGCGGCCTCGACGTCGGCGAGCGCGGCGGCATCGCGGTCGACGAGCTGTGCCGTACGTCCGACCCGGCGGTCTTCGCGATCGGCGAGTGCGCCCTCGCCTCGGACGGCCGGGTGTACGGCCTGGTGGCGCCGGGCTACGAGATGGCGCAGACGGCGGCGGCGACGATCGCCGACGAGACGGTCGACGGCTTCACCGGCGCCGACATGTCGACCAAGCTGAAGCTCCTCGGTGTGGACGTGGCCTCGTTCGGCGACGCGCACGGCACGGCCGACGGCTGCCTCGACGTCGTCTACTCCGACTCCCGCTCGGGCGTCTACAAGAAGCTGGTGATCGACGGCGAGGGCCGGCTGCTCGGCGGTGTCCTGGTCGGCGACGCCGAGCAGTACGGACTGCTCCGGCCGCTCACCGGTTCCGTACCGCCGGTCTCCGCCGAGCAGTTGGTACTCCCGGCGGGTGCGGGCACGCCGGTGGCGCTCGGCCCCTCGGCGCTGCCGGACGACGCGGTGATCTGCTCCTGCCACAACGTCACGAAGCACGCGATCGGCCAGTGCTCCTCGCTGGCCGAGGTGAAGAAGTGCACCAAGGCCGGTACGGGCTGCGGCAGTTGCGTGAAGGTCATCGAGAAGCTGCTGCCGGCCGCCGCCGACAAGGGGCTCTGCGGCTGCTTCTCGTACAGCCGCAGCGAGCTCTACGAGATCGCCCGCGCGCTGCGGATCACCTCCTTCGCCGCGCTGCTCGACTCGCACGGCAGGGACGGGGCGAAGGGCGGGGAGGGCTGCGAGGTCTGCAAGCCGACGGTCGGATCGATTCTCGCGTCTCTCAACAACGGTTACATCCTCGATGGCGAGCAGGCCTCCCTCCAGGACACCAACGACCACTTCCTCGCCAACATGCAGCGCAACGGCTCGTACTCGGTCGTGCCGCGCATCCCCGGCGGCGAGATCACCCCGGACAAACTGATCGTGATCGGCGAGGTGGCCCGGGACTTCGGGCTCTACACGAAGATCACGGGCGGCCAGCGGATCGACCTCTTCGGCGCCCGGGTGGACCAGCTCCCGTCGATCTGGACGCGTCTCGTCGACGCGGGCTTCGAGTCGGGGCACGCGTACGGCAAGGCGCTGCGCACGGTGAAGTCCTGTGTCGGGCAGACCTGGTGCCGGTACGGCGTGCAGGACTCGGTGCGGATGGCGATCCAGCTGGAGCTGCGCTACCGGGGCCTGCGCGCCCCGCACAAGCTGAAGTCGGCGGTCTCGGGCTGTGCCCGCGAGTGCGCGGAGGCCCAGTCGAAGGACTTCGGAATCATCGCGACGGCGAACGGCTGGAACCTCTACGTCGGCGGGAACGGCGGCGCGACCCCGCGCCACGCGGACCTGCTCGCCCAGGACCTCTCGGACGCCGAACTCGTGCGCCTGATCGACCGGTTCCTGATGTTCTACATCCGGACGGCGGACCGCCTTGAGCGGACGTCGACCTGGCTGGAGCGCCTGGAGGGCGGGCTCGACCACCTCAAGGACGTGGTGGTGCGCGACTCCCTCGGGCTCTGCGACGAGCTGGAGGCGCTGATGGCGGCGCACGTCGCCGACTACCAGGACGAGTGGGCGCAGACGCTGGACGACCCGGACCGGCTGCGGCGCTTCGTCTCCTTCGTGAACGCGCCGGAGGCGCCGGACCCGTCGGTCCGGTTCATGCCGGAGCGCGACCAGATCAAGCCGGATCTCACGATCCTGACGCTCGGCCCGACGAACGGCACCCTGGAAGGGGCTTCCCGATGACGACACTCACCTCGGCACCCGCCTCGGCACTCACCTCGACCATGCTCGAACTCTCCCCCTCCCCCGACTCCTGGATGACGGTCTGCGAGGCGTCCCGGCTGACCCCGGGCCGGGGCGTCGCGGCGCTGCTGCCGGACGGCCGGCAGGCGGCGGTCTTCCGGGACCGGTCGGGACGGACGTACGCGATCGACAACCGCGACCCGTTCACCGGGGCGCAGGTGCTGTCCCGGGGGCTGATCGGCTCGGCGGACGGGCGGCCCTTCGTGGCCTCGCCGCTCCTGAAGCAGCGCTTCGACCTGGAGACGGGCCGCTGCCTGGACGACGACGAGGTCACGGTGACGGTGTACCCGGTCCGAAGCATTTAACTTGACCGGTCGTTCCAGATAGACGTACGGTCCCTCTGTGGCCAGGACCAAGGAATTCGATCCCGACGCCGCGCTCCAGGCCGCTCTCGAGCTGTTCTGGGCACGCGGCTACGAGGCGACGACGATGTCGGACCTCGTGGAGCACCTCGGGGTCGGCCGGGCCAGCATCTACGCGACCTTCGGGAACAAGCACGACCTCTACATGAAGGCGATGGACCGCTACCTGGAGACCAGGGACCCGGAGATCGTCCGGGAGCTGTCCGCGCCGGGCCCGGCCCTGCCGGCCGTGCGGGCGCTCGTCCGCCGCTTCGCCGCCGAGGCGGCGACGGAGGGCCGGCGCCTCAACGGCTGTTTCGTCACCAACTCGGCGGCGGAGCTCGCACCGCACGACCCGGTCGTCGCACGCCGGGTCGAGCTCAGCTGGGAGCAGGTCGAGACGCTCCTGTACGGGGCACTCACCCGGGCCCGCGCAGGGGGCGAGCTCCCGGCGGACCGGGACCCGCGCGCCCTGGCCCGGATGCTACTGGTCCTGCTCCAGGGCGTCCGGGTGGTGGGCAAGGCCTCGACGGACCCGGGCAGGGTCCTGGACGCGGCGGAGCAGGCACTGACACTGCTGGACTGAGGGACGGGCGCCCACGGGGCGCCCTTTCTTCGGCGTTCATATTGGAATGTACGGTCAAATACAGAGGGTTCGGGGGGCGGGTCATGGCAAGGACACGGGCGAGGGAACGGAGCAGGGCGGACGGCGATGGCCGGCGACGGCCCCGCCACCGCGGCGGGTTCGCCCTCCTCGGAGCGGTGCAGATGACGCTCATCTTCACGCTCGCCGCCCTCGCCGTCCCCCTCCCCCGTATCGGCGCCGAGTTCCGGCTCGACCGCGCCGACCTCATCCTGCTGAGCGCCGCCTACGGGCTGACCTTCGCCGGACTGCTCCTGCTCGGCGGCCGGCTCGCCGACCGGTACGGCGGCCGCCGGATCCTCACCGCCGGGCTCCTGGTCCTCGGCGCCACCTCCGCCCTCGCGCCGCTCGCCCCCGGATACGAGGCGCTGCTCGCCGCCCGCTTCGGGCAGGGCGTCGGCGCGGCCCTCGTCGCCCCGGCCGCGATGGCCGTGCTCCGGGCGCTGTTCCCGGCACCGGCCGCGTACGGCAGGGCGATGGCCACCTGGGGCGGGCTCTCCGTGCTCGGCGCGACCGCGGGGAACCTGCTGTCGGGGGTGATCGCGGCCGCCACGTCCTGGCGCGGCACCTTCGCCGTACCGGTCGCCGTGGCCCTCGCCGCGCTGCTCCTCGCACCCCGGCTGCTGCCCGCGACCCCGCCCGGCGCGGGCCGGGCGCTCGACCTGCCGGGCGCGCTGCTCGCGACCGCCGGGATCACGCTCGCCAGCTTCGGACTCGTCCTCACCGACGCCCGCTCCTGGGGCTCCGCCCCGGTCCTCGTCCCGCTGCTCACCGGCCTCGCGCTCCTCGCGGCCTTCGTGGCCGTGGAGCGGCGGACGGCCGACCCGCTCCTGCCGCCGGACTTCCTGCGCGACGGCCGCCGCGGCCTGGGCCTCGCGGCGATCGGGCTCACGGCGGCCGGGACGTCCACGGTCTTCGTCCTGCTGTCCCTCGCCCTCCAGGAGGGGCGCGGCTGGTCCGCGCCGCTCACCTCCGCCTCCTTCGCGCCCTTCGCGGTCGCGCTGCTCGGCTCGGGCCGGCTCGCGGGCCCGCTGATCGGGCGGTACGGGCCCGGGCGGGTGACCGGAGCCGGGCTCGGCACGGCCGCCGCCGGGCTCGGGCTGCTCGCCGCGACCGGCTTCGACGGATCCGTCCCGTACGCGTACGGGCTGCTGCCCGGCCTCCTGCTGCTGCCGGCCGGCTGCGCCCTGTCCTTCGCCGGCGCCGCGGTCCTCGCCACCGAGGGCGTCCCGGCGGACCGCGCGGGGCTCGCGGGCGGCGTCCTGAACACGGCGATGGAGCTCGGGCCGACCGTGCTCTTCGCCGCGCTGCTCACCCTCGGCAGCGACGCGGTGTCGCTGGCGGCCACGGCCGTCCTGTTCGCCGCCCTCGCCGCGACGGCCGCCCTCGCGACCACCCCCACCACCGCCTCCACGACCACGTCCACGTCCACGTCCACAGCCCGTATCACGTAAGCGCATCCACAGGGGAGTTCACTCATGTCCGCACGCTTCACCGACCGCACCGTCCTCGTCACCGGCGCCGGCTCCGGTCTCGGCCGGGCCATCGCGCTCGCCTTCGCCGCCGAGGGCGGGAAGGTCGTCGTCGCCGGTCGTACCGCCGGGTCCCTCGACGAGACGGTCGCCCTGATCGAGGCCGCGGGAGGCACCGCGGCCGCGGTCACGGCCGACGTGGCCGACGCCGGGTCCACGCGGGAGCTGGTCCGGCGCACGGTCGAGCTCTTCGGGGGGCTCGACGTCGCCGTCAACAACGCCGGCGTCTTCCGGGGCGGCCACAGCGCGGCCGACTTCCCCCTGGAGGACTGGCGGACGCTGCTCGACATCAACGTGACGGGGGTGCTGCACGCCCTCCAGGCCGAGGTGGCGCACATGCGGGCGCACGGCGGCGGGGCGATCGTGAACATCTCGTCCAACCTGGGCCCGCACCTCCGGATCCCCGGGGTCTTCGGCTACCAGGTCTCGAAGGCGGCCGTCTCGGCGATGACCCGGGCGGCGGCCCTGGACCACATCGCCGACGGCGTCCGGATCAACGCGGTGAGCCCGGGGGCCGCGGAGTCCTCGATGTCGCTGCTGCCCGGCGAGACCGAGGCGGAGCGGGCGGTCCGGATGAAGGAGCAGTCGCCGCTCGGCCGGATCTCGTCGGCCGAGGAGATCGCGGCGGCCGTGCTGTATCTCGCCTCCGACGCGGCGGGCTCCGCCGTCGGCACCGACCTGGTGATCGACGGCGGGTTCTCCGCCTGACGTACGCCGGGGACCCGTGGGCCCGGGGACCCGTACGGGCTCAGCCCTGGGCGGCGGCCGGGTCCATCCAGAAGACCTCCCAGTGGTGGCCGTCCAGGTCGGCGAAGGAGCGGCCGTACATGAAACCCATGTCCATCGGTTCCTTCGCCGGGCTGCCGCCGGCGGCGAGGGCCGCGTCGGCCAGCTCGTCGGCCTTCGCGCGGCTCTCGGCGCTCAGGGTGATGAGCACCTCGGTGGCCTTCGTGGCGTCGGCGATGTCCTTGCCCGGGGCGGTGAAGCTCGCGAACTTCTCCTCGGTGAGCAGCATCGCGAAGATCGTGTCGCTGATGACCACACAGGCGGCGGTCTCGTCGGTGAACTGCGGGTTGATGGAGTAGCCGAGCTTCTCGTAGAAGGCCTTGCTGGCGTCGAGGTCCTTCACGGGCAGGTTCACGAAGATCATCTGCGGGGCCATGGCGTGCTCTCTTCCTTCGGGGCGGCCGGGGCGCTCGGTGCGTTCCGGCGCTTTCGAGAGGTAAGACGGGCGTCCCGCCCGGAACTCATCGCTCTCCCGAGGATTCTCCGGAGGTTTCTTTCGCTCAGGCGACCGAACGCAGCTCCAGTGCCGCCAACGGGATGAATCCCCCGCCTCCGCCGCCCGTCCCGGCGTCCGGCCCGGCGAGCCGGCGCAGCATCGCGACGGCGATCCGCTCGCCCTGCGCCTTGGCCCGCTCGGCCCGCGGCCCCCGGTGGAGCCCGTCGACGGTCGCGTGCCACAGCTGCACCCAGCGCCCGAAGTGGGCGGCGGTCAGCGGGCGCGCGGAGTGGAGGGCGGCGTGCGGCGCGAAGGCGTCCCGCCGGTACTCGGAGGTACGGAAGAGGGCGCGCTCCCAGAAGTCGGTGATGCGCGGCAGATGGAGCTCCAGGTCCGTACCGGCGATCTCGGTGAAGAAGGGCCCGATGAGCGGATCGGCGAAGGCGGCGCCGTAGAAGCGGCGCAGGACGACGTCGAGGTCGTCGCGGTCGCTGATGTCCCGGGTGGCAGGCATGCCACCAGTGTCCCCGGAGGCCCCCGCCCACCCAAGTGACGAAGGTCCCGGGGCCTCGGGAGCGCGGCGTCAGACCCGCCAGCGGTGGACGGTGCCCGTCGTGCCCTCGTACGTGAGCCGGGTGCCGTCGCCGAGCGGGCGGACCGAGCCCTCGGCCGTGCCCGTGGGTAGCGGACGCGCCCGCGTGTCTCCAGGGTGCGGGCGTCGAGGAGCCAGGTGGCGGGTTCGTCGGCGGCGTCGACGGCCAGGACGGTGTCCCCGTCGAGGAAGCCGCAGCCGTGGTCCCACCTCCACTCGTCGTTCTCCGCGAGGACCGTGCCGTCGAGGGCGTGCAGCTGGAGGTCGTTGCCGTTGTGCTCCAGGGTCAGGAATCCGGCGTGGGCCGGGTGGACGTCGTGCAGGATGCGGTCGAGGCCGTCGTTCAGCTCGTCGTGGACGGTCAGTTCCCGTCCGTCCCAGCGGCCCCAGTACACGAGGACGCCGTCCTGTCCCATGCCGACGCACAGGCCGATGTGGACTCGCTCCCCCCGCAGATCTGCCCCTCGTCGCCGGTGTGCGGGTGGCCGACCCACTGGTCCCAGCAGGCGTGCCCGTACGCGCACCGGGTCGCGCCGCCGGCGTCCACGGCCCGTACCGACCGCTGTCCGGAGAAGACGGCGAAGGTGCCGTCCGGGGCCACCGGGTGGACTCCGCCGTCCCAGCCGGGCCACGGCAGCGGGGCCCCGGTTCCGAAGCTCCCGGTGACCGCCGCTTCCCCTTCACCGCTTGTTGATGCACAGTCAACTCCGTACTCCTAAGTTCCGGAAGCGCGCGACCCCGCCGCCGACCGGTTTGGCGGGACGGTTCATCACCCTTCTCAGGAGTGAGACGTGGAGCGACGCAGTTTCCTGCGTGGAGCGGTCATCGGCACGTCGGCGGCGGCCTTCGGCGGCACCCTGATGCGCGGGGCCGCCTACGCGGCACCCGCCCAGCCCGGCGCCGGCCCGTACGGAGCACTCGGCGCGGCGAACGCTAACGGCATCCAGCTGCCGGCCGGGTTCACCAGCCGGATCATCGCCCGGTCCGGCCAGACCGTGGCCGGCACCTCGTACACCTGGCACAGCGCCCCCGACGGCGGCGCCTGCTTCGCCGACGGCACCGGCTGGATCTACGTCTCCAACTCGGAGATCTCCGGCACCGGCGGCGCGAGCGCGGTGAAGTTCAACTCCTCGGGCACCGTCACCTCGGCGTACCGCATCCTGTCGAACACCAACCGCAACTGCGCGGGCGGCAAGACCCCGTGGAACACCTGGCTGTCCTGCGAGGAGGTCGACACGGGGTACGTCTACGAGACCGACCCCTGGGGTGTGAACGCCTCCGTCCGCCGGGCCGCGATGGGCCGGTTCAACCACGAGGCCGCCGCCGCCGACCCCGTCCGCCGGGCGGTCTACCTGACCGAGGACAAGTCCGACGGCTGTTTCTACCGCTTCGTGCCGTCCACCTGGGGCAACCTCGCCTCCGGCACCCTCCAGGTGCTCGTGGCCGGCACCGCCACCTCCGGCTCGTTCAGCTGGCAGAACGTGCCCGACGTGGACGGCTCCCCCACTGCCACCCGCTACCAGGTCTCGGCCGCCAAGAAGTTCAACGGCGGCGAGGGCTGCCACTACGCCAACGACACCGTCTGGTTCACCACCAAGGGCGACAACCGGCTGTGGCAGCTCAACCTGGCGAACAGCACCTACGAGCTGGCCTACGACGACTCGCTGGTCTCCGGCGGCGGCGCCCCGCTCACCGGCGTCGACAACGTCACCGGCTCCTCCTCCGGTGACCTCTTCGTCGCCGAGGACGGCGGCAACATGGAGATCTGCATCATCACCCCGGACGACGTCGTCGCGCCCTTCCTGCGGATCACCGGCCAGTCCTCCTCCGAGATCTGCGGCCCGGCCTTCTCCCCCGACGGCAAGCGGCTGTACTTCTCCAGCCAGCGCGGCACGTCGGGCAGCTCCTCGGGCGGCATCACCTACGAGGTGACCGGCCCGTTCCGCGCGTAAGGGCGCGGCTCCACCGGCCGGGGCTCCACCGACCGCGACTCCGCCGACCGTAGCTCCACCGGGCGGAGCTCGACCGAGCGCGGGTCCACCGTCCGTTGGGCGCCGCCGAGCAGGGCGGCGCCCAACGGCGTCAGGGTGTGCAGGACCGCGTTGCCGTGGCGCAGGGTCGCGATGAGACCGGCCTCCCTGAGCACGCCCGCGTGCTGGCTGGCGGAGGCGAGCGAGACCCCCGCGCGGCGCGCGAGCTCGCTCGTCGTACCGCCGTCCCCGATGGCGTGCAGGACCGCCGAGCGGGTCTGGCCGACCAGCTTGGCGAGCGAGGAGCCGCCCGGCGCGCGGACGGTCGGCGCCTCGCCGTGGGTGACGGGGTAGACGAGGACCGGTGGCAGCGCGGGGTCGCGCAGCACCACCGGGGTCCCCCGGCAGAAGTACGAGGGCTGGAGCAGCAGGCCCCGCCCGCCGAGGTGGACGTCCCGGTCGACCGGGTAGTCGGCCTCCAGGACGGGCGCGCGCCAGCGCAGCATCGGCGGCAGCGAGGCGAGGAGCTCGTCGGCGCCGCCGTCGAGCAGGGCCCGGCCGCGGCGTGCCCGGTCGGCCTCGACACGGGCCCGGATGTGCGGCCAGTACGGCTCGATCGCGGCCCGGTGGTAGCTGCGCAGGGCCCCGACGAGCCGGTCGAAGGGCTCCGCGCCGCCGTCGGCGAGGGCACGCAGCGAGTGGGGCACGGTCCGGCCGCCGGAGCGGTCGGCGGCGAGCAGGGAGAGCTCGCCGCGGAGCCGGCCGCGGTCGGTCGCGCGGATCGCCCCGAGGCCTTCGTCAAGGCCGTTGACGCCTTCGGCGGGCGTCAGGAAGTCGGGGAAATAGCCCCGGCTGGGAACGAGAGCGGCGAGGAGGCGGGTCTCACCGCCTAGCCGCGTCCGGGCGTCCGAGCGCCATTCCCGGTAGACGACGGATCCGCGCCGGTCCCTTAAGCGGTGAAAGCTGAGAATGGTTTCCCATAGAACATCCGGCCGGGCGGCCGTCCGCACCCCCGCCAAGTCGTTTCCGGTGAAATGAATCCGCAGCATGACGTCCCCACCTGTGCACTCGCAACCACCCCCGACGACGAGTATGCACAGCATCACAGCACGTTACCAGGGTGTTTCAGCCACAGTTGAAAAGCATCGCGGCAATCGGGGAGAAACGAAAAGCTGTGCGGGTCGGACAGGAAACCTTCAGGACCGAGGTGACGTGGCGAAGACCGTGGGGGGCTTTGCGCGTCCGGCGGCGGTCGGCGAGGTTGCGGCTCACCTGCCCGACATCGGTAAAGGGCGCGGCCTCCGGGTGGGGATCCGGGGGCCGCGCCCGCTCCGTTCTTTGCGTCGAGGAAACAGAAAAGTTCAATGGCCAATAATTCAATCGGCCGAAATTGAACAGGAACTCACATCCGGTCGACGACCAAGCAAAATGAGCGGCCGCGTTCGGGGTGAAATGCGACGGGGCGGACACCTCCGCACAAAGGTGTCCGCCCCGTCTCTCTTTGGTGCCCGGAGCCGCCGCCCGTCGGTGAGGGTCGAAAGTGACCGACGGCGGCCCCGGTGGTTCAGGTGATTCCGGCGATTCCCGCTGCTGAACCGGGGTTCAGCGGAGCCGCGCACCGCTGCTGAACCGGGGTTCAGCAGGGGCCGGCACCGCTGCTGAACCAGGGTTCAGGAGGGCCCGACCGCCGCTCCTGATCCCCGGTTCAGCAGGACTCAGCGGCTGTCGCTGCCCTTGGACTCGGCCGCCGCGCGGCCGGCCTCCAGGCGCGCCACCGGGATCCGGAAGGGCGAGCAGGAGACGTAGTCGAGGCCGACCTCGTGGAAGAAGTGCACCGACTCCGGGTCGCCGCCGTGCTCGCCGCAGACACCGAGCTTGATGTCGGGGCGGGTGGCGCGGCCGGCCTGGACGGCGCTGCGCACGAGCGCGCCGACACCGTCCTTGTCGATGGTCTCGAAGGGGCTGACGCCGAAGATGCCCTTCTCCAGGTACGCGGTGAAGAACGAGGCCTCCACGTCGTCGCGGGAGAAGCCCCAGACCGTCTGCGTCAGGTCGTTCGTGCCGAAGGAGAAGAACTCCGCGGCCTCGGCGATCTGACCGGCGGTCACGGCGGCGCGCGGCAGCTCGATCATGGTGCCGAGCGCGAGCTTCAGCTCGACGCCGGTCCGGGCCTGGACCTCCGCGATGACCGTCTCGGCCTCCTCGCGGACGATCTCCAGCTCCTGGACGGTACCGACGAGCGGGATCATGATCTCGACGCGCGGGTCGCCCTTGGCGTCGACGCGCTGGGCCGCGGCCTCGGCGATCGCCCGGACCTGCATGGTGAACAGGCCGGGGATGACCAGACCGAGGCGGACGCCGCGCAGACCCAGCATCGGGTTCTGCTCGTGCAGGCGGTGCACGGCCTGGAGGAGGCGCAGGTCGTTCTCGTGCGGCTCCTTGCGGGACTCGGCGAGGGCGACGCGTACCGACAGCTCGGTGATGTCGGGCAGGAACTCGTGCAGCGGCGGGTCGAGCAGCCGGACCGTGACGGGCAGCCCGTCCATGGCCTCGAACAGCTCGATGAAGTCCTGCTTCTGCAGCGGCAGCAGGGCTTCGAGGGCCTGCTCGCGCTCGACGTCCGTGTCGGCCAGGATCAGCCGCTCGACGAACTGGCGGCGCTCGCCGAGGAACATGTGCTCGGTGCGGCAGAGGCCGATGCCCTGGGCGCCGAAGCGGCGGGCGCGCAGCGCGTCCTCGGCGTTGTCGGCGTTGGCGCGGACGCGCAGCCGGCGGACGCGGTCCGCGTAGGCCATGACGCGGTGCACGGCGGCGACGAGCTCGTCGGCGTCGTCGGCGCCGGCGTGCATGCGGCCCTCGAAGTACTCGACGACCGGGGACGGTACGACCGGTACCTCACCGAGGTACACCTTGCCGGTGGAGCCGTCGATGGAGACGACGTCGCCCTCCTCGACGACCTGGCCGTCGGAGGTGGTCATCCGGCGGCGCTTGGTGTCGACCTCGAGCTCCTCGGCGCCGCAGACACAGGTCTTGCCCATGCCGCGGGCGACGACGGCGGCGTGCGAGGTCTTGCCGCCGCGGGAGGTGAGGATGCCCTCGGCGGCGATCATGCCGTCCAGGTCGTCCGGGTTGGTCTCGCGGCGGATCAGGATGACCTTCTCGCCGGAGCGGGACCACTTGACGGCCGTGTACGAGTCGAAGACGGCCTTGCCGACGGCCGCGCCCGGGGAGGCGGCGATGCCGCGCCCGATCTGCTCGACCTTCGCGTCCTCGTCGAACTTCGGGAACATGAGCTGCGCGAGCTGGGCGCCGGTGACGCGCTGGAGCGCCTCGGCCTCGTCGATCAGGCCCTGGTCCACGAGCTGCGTGGCGATGCGGAAGGCGGCACCGGCGGTGCGCTTGCCGACGCGGGTCTGGAGCATCCAGAGCTGGCCGCGCTCGATGGTGAACTCGATGTCGCAGAGATCCTTGTAGTGGGTCTCCAGCGTGTTCATGATGTGCATGAGCTGGTCGTACGACTTCTTGTCGATCGACTCGAGGTCGGCCAGCGGCACGGTGTTGCGGATACCGGCGACGACGTCCTCGCCCTGCGCGTTCTGCAGGTAGTCGCCGTAGACGCCGGCGTGGCCGGAGGCGGGGTCGCGGGTGAAGGCGACGCCGGTGCCGGAGTCCGGGCCGAGGTTGCCGAAGACCATCGAGCAGACGTTGACGGCGGTGCCGAGGTCGCCCGGGATGCGCTCCTGGCGGCGGTACAGCTTCGCGCGGTCGGTGTTCCAGGAGTTGAAGACGGCCTCGATCGCGAGGTCCATCTGCTCACGCGGGTCCTGGGGGAAGTCGCGGCCGGTCTCGGCCTTCACGATCTTCTTGAAGTGCTTGACGACCTTCTTCAGGTCGCCGGCGTCCAGGTCGGTGTCGCTGGCGACCTTCTTGGAGGCCTTCGCCTCGTCCAGCGCGTCCTCGAAGAGCTCGCCCTCGACGCCGAGGACGGTCTTGCCGAACATCTGGATGAGCCGGCGGTACGAGTCCCACGCGAAGCGCTCGTTGTCCGCCTGGCGGGCGAGTCCGACGACGGACTCGTCGGAGAGGCCGATGTTGAGGACCGTGTCCATCATGCCCGGCATGGAGAACTTGGCTCCGGAGCGGACGGAGACGAGCAGCGGGTCGTCGGCCTGGCCGAGCTTCTTGCCCATCTGCTGCTCAAGGGCGTCGAGGTGAGCACTCACCTCGTCGCGGAGCTCGACGGGCTCGGAGCCGCTCTCGAGGTAGACCTTGCACGCTTCGGTGGTGATCGTGAAGCCGGGGGGAACCGGCAGACCGAGGTTGGTCATCTCGGCGAGGTTCGCGCCCTTGCCACCGAGCAGGTCCTTCAGGTCCCTGTTGCCCTCGGTGAAGTCGTAGACGAACTTCTGATCATTGTTTTCCGACACGGGTCCCGACTCCTCGATGACTCGGTTGGCTGCCCTGACGGCGAGGAACATACCCAGATCGAAGGCGTCTGTGGAGGTACGCCTGCCGGACACATGGTCTTAACCACCCGTCCGCCAGCACATCGAAAGTAACTGAGAGGTAGCTTCCGCTTTCACGCCCCGAAGCTCAGATGACCCAATCTAGAGGTTTATCGCTCACATGAGCGTGCATCCGAGCACTTGCGTTCACTTCTTGAACACAAAAGGGGTGGCACCCAGTGCCACCCCTTCAGGCTGTACAGCCGTCCGTAACATGCTCATGTGAGCGCTACCCCCCTCAGGGGTGGCGAGGATCACTCCCCAGGAAAGGTCGATTCGGGCGCGAATCTCACCCGCCGGACGTGTCCAGCTCGGCGTCCTCACTCACGCCTGAGCAGTCGTACGGGTCCTTCAACCAGCCGTCCGGCAGGACAACCCGGTTGTTTCCGGACGTACGGCCCCGAGGGCCGTCCGCACCCACGGGCCACGGCTGATCAAGGTCGAGCTCGCTCAACTGAGCGCGGAGCTCCTCCAGGGACGAGGTGATGGCGAGCTTCTTGCGCATCTCGGAGCCCACCGCGAAGCCCTTCAGGTACCAGGCCACATGCTTGCGGAAGTCGATGACACCGCGTGCCTCGTCCCCGAGCCACTCGCCGAGCAGCCGCGCGTGCCGCACCATCGCGTCCGCGACCACCCGCAGCCCCGGCGCCGCGTAGGCGCCCGTGCCCTCGAAGCCCGCCACGAGGTCGCCGAAGAGCCACGGCCGGCCCAGGCAGCCGCGCCCGACGACCACACCGTCGCAGCCCGTCTCCCGCATCATCCGCAGGGCGTCGTCGGCCGACCAGATGTCGCCGTTGCCGAGCACCGGGATCTCGGGCACGTGCTCCTTGAGGCGCGCGATCGCGTCCCAGTCCGCCGTACCGCCGTAGTGCTGCGCCGCCGTCCGCCCGTGCAGGGCGATCGCCGTGACGCCCTCCTCGACCGCGATCCGGCCCGCGTCGAGGTACGTGATGTGGTCGTCGTCGATGCCCTTGCGCATCTTCATCGTGACCGGCAGGTCGCCGGCGTTGCCCACGGCCTCGTTCAGGATCGCGCGCAGCAGCGGCCGCTTGTAGGGCAGGGCCGAGCCGCCGCCCTTCCGGGTCACCTTGGGGACCGGGCAGCCGAAGTTCAGGTCGATGTGGTCGGCGAGGTCCTCGTCGACGATCATCCGCACGGCCTTGCCGACCGTCACGGGGTCCACCCCGTACAGCTGGATCGAGCGCGGCTGCTCGGTCTCGTCGAACCGGATGAGCTGCATCGTCTTCTCGTTGCGCTCGACCAGGGCGCGCGTCGTGATCATCTCGCTCACGAACAGCCCCTTGCCGCCGCTGAACTCACGGCAGAGGGTACGGAAGGGGGCGTTGGTGATGCCGGCCATCGGGGCGAGCACCACCGGCGGCTGCACGATGTGCGGCCCGATGGCGAGAGGAGAGAACGCGGTCATTGGGCCATTGTCGCGCACCGCGCCCGTCACCCGTCGGCCGTACCATCCGCACATGCCGGAGCTCACACGCGCGCGGCGGGGTCTCCGTGAGGAGCTCGCCCGGCCGCCCGGGTCTCCTCCTCGACCACCAGGGCGAGGAGTCGCTCGACGCCGGCCCGGGACTTCTCGTCCACGGGGACGTACGTCACGAGGCAGGGGCCGGAGGTCGGGCCGAGCCAGAGGTTGGTGTGCTCGAAGCGGAGCAGCCCGACGCGGGCGTTGTGGATGACCTTGGTGCGGCCGCCGGGGGCGACCACGTCGTGCCGGGCCCAGATCTCGCGGAACTCCGGCGAGGCCGCTTCGAGCCGCTGGACGAGCGCCTTCCAGGCCGGCTCCGCGAGGTGCTCGGCCATGGCGGCGCGGAGCTTCCCCGCCAGGATGGGGAGGAGGTCCGGCAGGTCGGTGGCGGCGGCCCGGAAGTCCTTGTCGGTGAACGCGAGCCAGAGGGAGTTGCGGTCCTCGCGGGGCAGGGCGTCCAGGTCGCGGAAGAGCCGCCCGAAGGTCCGGTTGTACGCGAGGAAGTCGAACCGGCTGTTCTGGACGGCGGCGGGCAGCGGTTCCAGCTGGTCGAGCATCTGCCGCAGCGCGGGGGTGACGGCCGGGGAGGACGCCCCGGGGTGCGGGTCGGACTGCCCGGCGAGGGCGAAGAGGTGGCTCCGCTCGGTCGGGTCGAGGAGCAGCGCGTCGGCGACGGCGTCGAGGACCTGCGGGGAGACCTGGATGTCGCGGGCCTGTTCCAGCCAGGTGTACCAGGTGACGCCGACGGCGGAGAGGTGCGCGACCTCCTCGCGGCGCAGACCGGGCGTGCGGCGGCGCCGGCCGCGCGGGAGGCCGACCTGTTCGGGGGTGATGCGCTCGCGGCGGCTGCGCAGGAAGGCGGCGAGCTCGTGGCGCCGGGCCCCTGGCGCGGGCGCCACCGTGGTGGCCCCCGCGGTCGCCACCGTGTCCGTCGTGATCGTCATGGTCGTCACTCCCCCAGGGTGCCGAACCGGCCGGCCGGTTGCCAGGTAGTACTTCTACCGGGATGAGGAGACTCTGGTACCCGGCTGAGGGCGGGCGGATCGTCGACCGCGTGACCTCTACTTCCACCACATCACCCCGGGCCGGCGCTCCGGCCGCCGGCCGCGGCCCCGCGGCGCTCGGCTCGCTGGGCCTGTTCACCGTCCTCCTCGGCGCGGCGCTGCCGCTGATCGACTTCTTCATCGTCAACGTCGCCCTGCCGTCCATCGGCCGGGACCTGGCGGCCGGCCCCTCCCTCCTGGAACTGATCGTGGCCGGGTACGGCCTGTCGTACGCCGTCCTCCTCGTCCTCGGCGGGCGCCTCGGCGACCTCTTCGGGCGCCGCCGCCTCTTCCTCGCCGGCATGACCGCCTTCGGCCTGACCTCGCTGGCCTGCGGGCTCGCGCCGGACGCCTGGACCCTCGTCGGAGCGCGCGTGGCCCAGGGCGCCGCGGCGGCGCTGATGCTGCCGCAGGTGCTCGCGACCATCCAGGCATCGACGGCGGGAGCGCGCCGGGCGAAGGCGCTGAGTCTGTACGGGGCGACCGCCGGTCTCTCGATGGTGACCGGTCAGATCCTGGGCGGCGTACTCGTCGCCGCCGATCTCGCGGGCTCGGGCTGGCGGGCGGTCTTCCTGGTGAACGTGCCGGTCGCGGTCGCGGGCCTCCTGCTGGCCCTGCGGACCGTGCCCGAGACCCGCTCGGACCGGCCGGCCCTGGTGGACGTGCCGGGCACCCTGCTCCTCGCGGTCGCGCTGCTCACCCTGCTCGCCCCGCTGACGGAGGGCCGGACGGCCGGCTGGCCGCTGTGGACCTGGGTGTCGCTCGCGGTGTTCCCGTTCGCGGTGGCCGCCTTCTGGCGGGTGGAGCGGCGTGCGGAGCGCCGGGGCGACACCCCGCTGGTCCCGCCGAGCCTGCTCGACCTGGTCTCGCTGCGGCGCGGACTGCTGCTCGTCCTGCCGCTGTCGGGAGGCTTCGGCGGCTTCATGTTCGTGATCGCCGTGGCGCTCCAGCGGGACCTGGGTCTGGGCGCGGTGGCCTCGGGCCTGGCGCTCGTCCCGATGGCGGTGGCCTTCTTCGGGGCCTCGCTGGCGGGTCCCCGGCTCGTACGGCGCTGGGGCACCCGGGTGGTCCCGGTGGGCGCGCTGTTCCAGGCCCTCGGTCTCGGGCTGCTCGCCGTGACGGCCTGGCGTTCCCGGCCGGACCTGTCGGTGGCGAGCCTGATTCCCGGCATGGCGCTCGCGGGGCTCGGCCAGGGCCTCCAGCTTCCGGTGCTCTTCCGGGTGGTGCTCTCCGAGGTGCCGCCGGAGCGGGCGGGGGTGGGCGGCGGGGTTCTGGTGACGACCCAGCAGACGGCGCTGACCCTGGGCGTCGCCACGCTCGGAACGCTCTTCCTGAGCCTCTCCGCCTCGGGCTCGACGGGCACGGCCCTGACGGTGACGCTCCTGCTCCAGCTCGTGCTGGCGCTCGGAACGGCGGTGGCGGCGCTGCGGATGCCGAAGCGGGTGGGGTAGCTTTCCCCACCACTCGAACGAATGACAGATATGGAAATCTGTCATCGGTCATGTCATGGTTGTCCTGTCAGGAGAACTCACCCTTCCTCCCGCTCTCCCGAGGAGACCGCCATGACCACCACCCAGAGCCCCGTCCCCACCCGCCCGCTCGGCGCCACCGGCCCCGCGGTCTCCGCCCTCGGTCTCGGCTGCATGGGCATGTCCGCGCTGTACGGCGAGACCGACCGCGCCGAGTCGATCGCGACCATCCACGCCGCCCTGGACGCCGGGGTGACCCTGCTCGACACGGGCGACTTCTACGGCATGGGCCACAACGAACTGCTGATCGCCGAAGCCCTGCGGAGCGCCCCCGCCGCCGCCCGTGAGCAGGCGCTGACCAGCGTGAAGTTCGGCGCGCTGCGCACGGTCGAGGGCGGCTTCACCGGATACGACGGCCGTCCGGCGGCGGTCAAGAACTTCGCGGCGTACTCGCTCCAGCGCCTCGGCACCGACCACATCGACATCTACCGGATCGCCCGTGTCGACCCCGACGTACCGATCGAGGAGACCGTCGGCGCCATCGCCGAGCTGGTCGAGGCGGGGCACGTCCGGCACATCGGCCTCTCCGAGGTCGGCGCGGACACCCTGCGCAGGGCGGCGGCCGTGGCCCCGATCGCGGACCTCCAGATCGAGTACTCGCTGATCTCCCGCTCCATCGAGGAGAGGATCCTCCCGACGGCGCGCGAGCTGGGCGTCGGGATCACGGCGTACGGCGTGCTGTCGCGCGGTCTGATCAGCGGCCACTTCACCCGGGACCGCGAGCTCGGCGCCGGCGACTTCCGCGGCATGTCCCCCCGCTTCCAGGGCGACAACCTCCACCGGAACCTGGACCTGGTGGACCGGCTGCGCGCGATCGCCGAGGCGAAGGGCGTGACCGTCGCCCAGATCGCCATCGCCTGGGTCCTCGCCCAGGGCGAGCGCCAGGCCGCGGACATCGTCCCGCTGGTCGGCGCCCGCCGCCGGGACCGGCTCGCGGAGGCGCTCGGCGCCCTGGACGTCACGCTCGACGCCGCCGACCTGACGGCGATAGAGGAGGCCGTCCCGGCGGGCGCGGCGGCCGGCGAGCGCTACCCGGCGGCGCAGATGGCGCACCTGGACAGCGAGCACTGACCGGCGGGCGCCGGACCCCCGCGGCTGACAAGTACTGTCATTCCATGGCCGCCACCGAGACCCTGACCGCCGAGCGCATCCTCGAAGCCACGGAGGAGGTGCTCCGGCGCTACGGCCCCGCGAAGGCGACCGTCGTGGACGTGGCCCGGGTGCTCGGCGTCAGCCACGGCAGCGTCTACCGCCACTTCCGCACGAAGGCGGCCCTCCGCGAGGCGGTGACCGAGCGGTGGCTGGAGCGGACGGTCGTGGAACTCCTCCCGCACGCGGAGGGCGCCGGCCCCGCCGACGAGCGGCTGACCGCGTGGCTGACGACCCTCTTCGCCCTCAAGCGCCACAAGGCGGGCGGTGACCCGGAGCTGATGGCGACCTTCCAGGTCCTCATCGGCGAGAACAGCGCGGTCGTCGACCGCCACGTGGGGCACCTCGTCGAGCACATCGCCCACATCATCGAGGAAGGCCGCCGCGACGGTGTCTTCGCGTCCTTCGGCCCGGACCTGACGACGACGGCCCGGGCGGTCTTCGACGCGACGGACCGCTTCCACGACCCGGCCCACGCCGCCGACTGGTCCGCCCCGGACATCGAGACGGCCTTCACCACGGTCGTCACCCTGGTCCTCCGCGCGCTGCGCCCCTGAGTCGCGCACGGGAAAGCCCCCGGTTCCGAGCTTCGGGACCGGGGGCTTCGCCGTGTGCGATCAGGGGGTTCAGCAGCCGAGCAGGCGGCTGCCCAGGTAGCCCTGGATCTGGTCGAGGGAGACGCGCTCCTGCTTCATGGTGTCGCGCTCGCGCACGGTCACCGCGTTGTCGTCGAGGGTGTCGAAGTCGACGGTCACGCAGAACGGGGTGCCGATCTCGTCCTGGCGACGGTAGCGGCGGCCGATGGCGCCGGCGTCGTCGAACTCGATGTTCCAGTTCTGACGCAGGTCGGCCGCGAGGCCCTTGGCCTTCGGCGAGAGCTGCGGGTTGCGCGAGAGCGGCAGGACCGCGACCTTGATCGGGGCGAGGCGCGGGTCCAGGCGCAGGACGGTGCGCTTCTCCATGACGCCCTTGGCGTTGGGGGCCTCGTCCTCGTTGTACGCGTCGAGGAGGAAGGCCAGCATCGCGCGGCCGACACCGGCGGCGGGCTCGATGACGTACGGCGTCCAGCGCTCCCCGGCCTCCTGGTCGAAGAACTGCAGGTCGGTGCCGGACGCCTTGGAGTGCGCGTTCAGGTCGTAGTCGGTGCGGTTGGCGACGCCCTCGAGCTCGCCCCACTCGCTGCCGCCGAAGGAGAAGCGGTACTCGATGTCCGCGGTGCGCTTCGAGTAGTGGGAGAGCTTCTCCGCCGGGTGCTCGAACCAGCGCATGTTCTCCTCACGGAGACCCAGGCCGGTGTACCAGTTCCAGCGCTGCTCCATCCAGTATTCCTGCCACTGCTCGTCCTCGCCCGGCTTGACGAAGAACTCCATCTCCATCTGCTCGAACTCGCGCGTGCGGAAGATGAAGTTGCCCGGGGTGATCTCGTTCCGGAAGGACTTGCCCATCTGCGCGATGCCGAACGGCGGCTTCTTGCGCGAGGTCTGCAGCACCTGGCCGAAGTTGGTGAAGATGCCCTGCGCGGTCTCGGGGCGCAGGTAGGCGACGGAGCCGGTGTCCTGGGTCGGGCCGAGGTGCGTGGAAAGCAGGCCGGAGAACTGCTTGGGCTCCGTGAAGGTGCCCTTGTTGCCGCAGTTGGGGCAGTTGAGGTCGGTGAGGTTCTCGGGGAGACGGCCGTGCTTCTCCTCGTACGCCTCCTCCAGGTGGTCGGCGCGGAAGCGCTTGTGGCAGGAGGTGCACTCGGTCAGCGGGTCCGTGAAGGTGGCGACGTGACCGGACGCCTCCCAGACCTCGGTGGCCAGGATCACCGAAGAGTCGATACCGACGACGTCCTCGCGCGCGGTGACCATGTACCGCCACCACTGGCGCTTCAGGTTCTCCTTGAGTTCGACACCCAGCGGTCCGTAGTCCCAGGCGGCGCGCTGGCCGCCGTAGATCTCACTGCACGGGTAGACGAAGCCACGGCGCTTGCTCAGGCTGACGATGGTGTCGATCTTGTCGGCGGCCACGGTGCTCTCTTCATTACGACGACGAAGTGCGAATGCCACAGGTTACCGGCGCGCCTACCCTCCGCATCAAATCGGTTCGGCGACGGGCGGCGTGAGGTCCGGCGTGGGCGGGGCCACACGGAGGACAATTGACAATCGTTTCCAGTTTTGTTGAAAATGAGTGTCATGAACGTACGTCGCCTGATACCCACCACCGCCCTCGCCGGAGCTGTCACGCTCGGTCTCGTCTCCCTCTCCGCCTGCGGCACCTCGGACGCCGCTGACAAGGGGAACAGCGGCAAGCTGGACGTGGTCGCGTCGTTCTACCCCATGCAGTACCTGGCCGAGCAGATAGGCGGCGGCCACGTCGCCGTCAACACGCTCACCAAGCCCGGCGTCGAACCCCACGACCTGGAGCTCAAGCCGAAGCAGGTCGGCGAGCTCGGCGAGGCCGACGTCATCCTCTACCTCAAGGGCATCCAGCCCGCCGTCGACGAGGCCATCGCCCAGGCCGGCGTGAAGAACACCGTCGACGCGGCCACCCTCACGAAGCTCGAAGCCCACGGCACCGGGACCGGCGGCCACGAGGGCGAGGCGGGCCACGAGGGCGAGTCCGCCGAGGAGCACGCCGGGCACGCCGGCGAGGAGCACGCGGGCGAGGAAGCCGGTCACGAAGGCGAAGGCCACGACCACGGTTCCGAGGCCGGCGCCGACCCGCACGTCTGGCTCGACCCCGTGAAGTACGCCGAGGTCGCCAAGGGTGTCGGCACGGCCCTGGAGAAGGCCGACCCGGCCCACGCCGCGGACTACAAGAAGAACACCGACGCGCTCGTGAAGAAGCTCGGCGATCTGGACACCGACTTCGCGAACGGTCTGAAGAACACCACCACGAAGACCTTCATCACCACCCACTCCGCCTTCGGCTACCTCGCCGAGCGCTACGGCCTGGACCAGGAGGGCATCTCCGGCATGGACCCCGAGTCCGAGCCGAGCCCCGCCCGGATCAAGGAACTCCAGGACAAGGCGGAGAAGGAGAAGGTCACGACCGTCTTCTTCGAGACCCTCGCGAGCGACAAGACCGCCAAGACCCTCGCCGCCGACACCGGTCTCAGGACCGACGTGCTCGACCCGCTGGAGGGAATCACGGACAAGTCCAAGGGCGATGACTACGTCGAGGTCATGCAGTCCAACCTCGCCGCGCTGAAGAAGGCCCTCGGCGCGAAGTGACCGCGGCAGCACAGCAGGAGGTACGAGCCATGACAGCGCCGGAACCAGTCCCGGTCATTTCCGTCCGCGGAGCCACGGCGGCCCTCGGCGCCCGGCCCGTCCTCCGGGGCGTCGACCTCACCGTCCACCGCGGTGAGGTCGTCGCCCTGCTCGGCGCGAACGGCTCCGGCAAGTCCACCGCCGTCCGCTCCGTCATAGGCCAGGTGCCGCTGACCGGCGGCCGGATCGAGCTGTTCGGCACGGAGCAGAAGCGGTTCCGCGACTGGGCCCGCGTCGGCTACGTACCGCAGCGCACGACCGCGGCGAGCGGTGTCCCCGCCACGGTCCGCGAGGTCGTCTCCTCCGGCCGGCTCTCGCGCCGCAGGTTCGGCTGGACGACGAAGGAGGACGGGGCGGCCGTCGAGCGGGCCATGGAGCTGGTCGGTCTCGCCGACCGCGCCAAGGACTCCGTCACCGCGCTCTCCGGCGGCCAGCACCAACGCGTCCTGATCGCCCGCGCGCTCGCCTCCGAGCCCGAACTCCTGATCATGGACGAGCCGATGGCCGGTGTGGACATCGGCAGCCAGGAGATCCTCGCCGCGACCCTGCGCGAGCAGGTCGCCGGGGGCACCTCCGTCCTCCTCGTCCTGCACGAGCTGGGCCCCCTCGAACCGCTGATCGACCGCGCGGTCGTCCTCCGCGACGGCTGTGTCGTCCACGACGGCCCGCCGCCCGAGGCCCTCGGCCAGCACGCGCTGCCCGGCCACGACCACGTCCACCCCCACGCGGCCGACGAGCCGCTCCGCACGGGACTGCTGACCTGACCATGGACTTCCTCGAACCTGCCTTCATGCAGCGGGCGCTCCTCGCGGCCGTCCTCGTCGGCGTCACCGCCCCCGCCGTCGGCATCTACCTCGTCCAGCGCCGCCAGGCGCTGATGGGCGACGGCATCGGCCACGTCGCCATGACCGGTGTCGGCCTCGGCTTCCTGCTGAACTCCAGCCCGGTCTGGACGGCGACCCTCGTCGCCGTCGCGGGCTCCGTCGCGATGGAGCTGATCCGGGCGTACGGCAAGACCCGCGGCGACCTCGCGCTCGCCCTGCTCTTCTACGGCGGCATGGCCGGCGGCGTCCTGCTGATCAACCTGTCGCCGACCGGCTCCAACGCCAACCTGAGCTCGTACCTCTTCGGCTCGCTCTCCACGGTCTCCACCGAGGACGTGACGGCGATCAGCGTCCTGGCCGCCTTCGTGGTCCTGGTCACGGTCGGCCTGCGCAAGCAGCTCTTCGCGGTCAGCCAGGACGAGGAGTTCGCCCGGGTCACCGGCCTTCCGGTGCGCGCCCTGAACCTGCTGATCGCGGTCACGGCCGCGGTGACCGTCACGGTCGCCATGCGGGTCGTGGGCCTGCTGCTGGTCAGCGCGCTCATGGTGGTGCCGGTGGCGGCGGCCCAGCAGCTGTCGAAGTCGTTCCGCGCGACCTTCGTCCTCGCGGTGGCGACCGGCGTCACGGTCACCCTGGCGGGCACGGTCACCTCGTACTACCAGGACGTCCCGCCGGGCGCGACGATCGTCCTGTACGCGATCGGGATCTTCATCGTCCTCACCCTGCTCGCCACCCCGCTCGCCAAGCGGCGGGCCCGGGCCGCCGAGCAGGCGGCGGCGGACTGTGACGCCCGCTGCGTCCCCGCCACCAGGCACCCGAAGGACGATGTGAAGGTCTTCTGACCTCGGGCACACGGGGGACTGGCAGAATGGCGGGGGCAGACAAGCATTCTAGGAGGCCCTCGTGGTGACGGCAGGACCCCCCGTACGAGGCCGCTCGACCAAGCAGCGGGCCGCCGTGTCTGCGGCGCTGAACGAGGTGGACGAGTTCCGCAGCGCCCAGGAGCTGCACGACATGCTCAAGCACCGCGGCGACTCGGTCGGCCTCACCACCGTCTACCGCACGCTCCAGTCCCTCGCGGACGCGGGCGAGGTCGACGCGCTGCGGACGAGCGACGGCGAGACCGTCTACCGCCGCTGCTCGACCGGCGACCACCACCACCACCTGGTCTGCCGCGTCTGCGGCAAGGCCGTGGAGGTGGAGGGCCCGATGGTGGAGCAGTGGGCCGAGACGATCGCCTCGGAGCACGGCTTCGTGAACGTGGCGCACACGGTCGAGATCTTCGGCACGTGCGCGGAGTGCGCGGAGAAGTGACCGCGGAGAAGTAGCCGCGGAGAAGTAAGCCCGTACGCGTACGGGAGGGCCCGCACCGAATCGTTTCGGTGCGGGCCCTTCGCGTGTCGTCAGACGCGGCTGCTGTGCCGGTCCAGGAGCGCCCGGAGCCGCTCGGCGTCGGCCGGGTCGGCGAGGCCGTGCTTGGGCAGGTAGGCGAAGCCGGAGCCGGTCTTGCGGGGGGTGAGCAGGACGAAGAGCCGGTCGGTCTCCACGTACCGGGGCAGCAGCGCCCAGCGGACGGTGGTGTCGGTGTTCCGGGCGGTCCACCGGCCGCCGTCGGCGTCGACGACGGCCCGGGCCTCGCCGCCCTGGGCACGGGCGGACAGGAAGATGACCTGGGCGACGGCCCAGCCCATCAGCTGGATCACGAGGAGGGCGGCGACGCCGAGCCCCGTCATCTCGGCCACGATGCCCGCGTCCCGCTCGCCCGGGAGCAGCAGCTCCAGGGCGGCGACCAGGAGGGCGAGGACGGCGGCGCCGTACGCCAGCCACCGCAGCGCCCGCCACCAGCGGGCGGCCCCCAGGGTGACGCGTACCGCCTCGCGCACGTCCGCGAGGGCGACGGAGTAGGTGAGCTCGACCCGGTCATGGATCGTGGAGTCGTCCGATATCCCGTTCATCCGCCGGATCGTAGCGTCACCCCGTGACGGCCCACTCCTCAGGCCCTGCACCAGGCCTCCTCAGGCCTCCTCAGGCCTCGCCAGACCTTCTCGGGCCTCCTCAGCCCTTGTCGAGCACGGCCATGTCGGCCGGGTCGACGCCGCCGAAGCGGCGGTCGCGCTGGGCGTACTCGACGCAGGCCCGCCACAGGTCGCGGCGGTCGAAGTCGGGCCACAGCACGTCCTGGAACACCATCTCGGCGTACGCGCTCTGCCAGATCAGGTAGTTGGAGGTGCGCTGCTCGCCACTGGGCCGCAGGAAGAGGTCCACGTCCGGCATGTCCGGGTAGTAGAGGTACTTCTGGATGGTCTTCTCGGTGATCTTCGACGGTTCGAGCCGGCCCGCCTTCACGTCCTCGGCCATCGCCTGCGCCGCGTCCGTGAGCTCCGCGCGGCCGCCGTAGTTCATGCAGAAGTACAGCGTGAGCTTGGTGTTGTCCTTGGTCTGCTCCTGCGCGACCTGGAGCTCCTTGGCCACCGACTTCCACAGCTTGGGCATCCGGCCGACCCAGCGCACGCGGATGCCGAGCGCGTCGAGCTGGTCGCGGGTCTTGCGGATGAAGTCGCGGTTGAAGTTCATCAGGAAGCGCACCTCGTCGGGCGAGCGCTTCCAGTTCTCGGTGGAGAAGGCGTACAGCGAGATCGCCCCCACGCCCATCTCGATCGCGCCCTGGAGCACGTCGAGCACCTGCTCGGCGCCGACCTTGTGCCCCTCGGTGCGGGGCAGACCGCGCTCCTTGGCCCAGCGGCCGTTGCCGTCCATGACGATCGCGACGTGCTCCGGGACGAGCTCCGACTGGAGCTTCGGCGGGCGGGCGCCGGAGGGGTGCGGCTCAGGGGTGCTGTACTCCCGGCGCTGGCGACCGAGCAGTCGTGCGATGGCCATGACGTGGTCTCTCCTACCTAGCTTTTCTCTACGTACCGCAGGGAGCGCAGGCCGCGCTCCAGGTGCCAGTGCAGATAGGCGGACACGAGTCCGCTGCCCTCCCTGACGTGACGCGGCTCGCACGCGTCCGCCGTCGCCCAGTCGCCGGTGAGCAGCGCGCTGAGCAGGCCGATGGCCTCCGCAGAGGGTACGACGCTTCCGGGCACCCGGCAGTCGCCGCATATGACCCCGCCCGCCCCGACCGAGAAGAACCGGTTCGGGCCGTGGAGTCCGCATTTCGCACAGTCGTCGAAGCTGGGCGCGTAGCCGTTCACGGCGAGCGAGCGGAGGAGGAAGGCGTCGAGGATGAGGTGGGGCGCGTGCTCGCCCCGGGCGAGGGTCCGCAGCCCGCCCACCAGCAGCAGGTACTGCTGCACGGCGGGTTCGCCCTCGTGGTCGGTGAACCGTTCCGCCGTCTCCAGCATGGCCGTGCCGGCGGTGTACCGGGCGTAGTCGGTGACGATCCCGCTGCCGTACGCGGCGATGGTCTCGCTCTGCGTGCAGAGCGGCAGCCCGCGTCCGACCAGCTCACTCCCCCGGGCGAAGAACTGCACGTCCACGTGCGAGAACGGTTCGAGCCGCGCCCCGAACTTCGACTTGGTCCGCCGCACCCCGCGCGCGACGGCGCGTACGCGTCCGTGACCGCGTGTGAGGAGCGTGATGATGCGGTCCGCTTCACCCAGCTTCTGGGTGCGCAGCACGATGCCGTCGTCGCGGAACAGACTCATGGGCCCATTCTCCCGTACGGCGAAGGCGGACAGACCCGGGACGGGACGTTCCCTCACGGGGAGACGCAGGTCACATCCACCCGTGTCACAGGGGGGCGGGCTACCTCGTCTCAGGGGTTGTAGCAGGCCAGTGACCCACACCGAGGAGCACCCGATGGACGCGCGACTGAACCTCTTCACCAACCCCACCTTCGGCAAGGCCTTCAAGCACCTCATGGCGGCCGGCAAGGCGGTCAAGGAGTCGGCGGTCCCGGCGGCCACCCAGGAACTGGTCGCGCTGCGCGTGAGCCAGATCAACGGCTGCGCCGTCTGCATCGACATGCACACCAAGGACGCGGCCCACGCCGGCGAGACCGCGGTCCGGATCAACCTGGTGGCGGCCTGGCGGGAGGCCACGGTCTACACCGAGGCCGAGCGCGCCGCGCTGGAACTGGCCGAGGAGGGCACCCGGGTCGCCGACGCGGCCGGCGGCGTCAGCGACGAGGTCTGGGCGCGCGCCGCCCTCCACTACGACGAGGAGCAGCTCGCCGCCCTCGTCCTCCACATCGGCTTCATGAACCTGGCGAACCGCCTGAACGCCATCACCCGGCAGCCGGCGGGCGACTACGTGCCCGGCCAGTTCCACTGACGGAGACCCGGGCGTACGGTCCGGCAGGCGGGCGGCCGGACAGTCAGGCAGGGGGGCACGGGCCGGGTCGACCCGTTGATCCGGCCCGCCACCCGCCTGGATGATCATGAGGCCCGCCGCGCCTCGCGGACGTACGGGAACGGGGAGAGGAAGTCACCATGAGCAAGGTCGAGGAGTTCGAGGAGCTGCGACCGCTGCTGTTCTCGATCGCCTACCGGATCCTGGGCAGCGTCAGCGAGGCCGAGGACGCGGTGCAGGAGACGTGGCTGCGGTACGACGGCTCGTCGACCCTCCCCACGTCGGCCAAGGCCTTCCTGTCGACGACCGTCACCCGCCTCTCCATCGACGTCCTGCGCTCCGCGCGGGTCCGGCGCGAGGAGTACGTCGGCCCTTGGTTCCCCGAGCCCCTCCTCAGCGATCCGTACCAGGACCCGGCGCGTTCGGTGGAGCTGGCCGACTCGGTCTCCATGGCGGCACTGCTGCTCCTCGAACGGCTCAGCCCCCTGGAGCGGGCCGTCTTCCTCCTCCGGGAGGTCTTCGCCTTCGACTTCCAGGACATCGCCGAGGCGGTCGACCGCTCGGAGGCCGCCTGCCGTCAGCTGCTCGTACGCGCCCGGCGGCACATGCACGAAGGGCGCCCCCGTTTCGCCGCCGACCGCCAGGAACGGCAGCAGCTGGCGACCCGCTTCTTCGACGCGCTCAAGGACGGCGACGTGGGCGGACTCCAGGAGCTCCTGGCCGCCGACGTCCAGCTCGTCGGCGACGGCGGCGGCAAGGCCCCGAACTTCGCGAAGGCCATCGTGGGCACGGACAACGTCGCCCGGCTCCTGGCCTTCACCTTCCCCGCCCTGTTCGAGATCGACGTCACGTGCGAGCCGCGGGAGGTCAACGGCCAGCCCGGCGCGATCTACCGCGACCGCGACGGCAAGGTCCTCCACGCCTTCGTCCTCGACATCCTCGACGGACGGATCCAGACCATCCGCGCCGTCCTCAACCCCGACAAGCTCGGCCACCTCGGGCCGGTCGCCGACGCCTGGGCCGTCAACCGTGAGGTGAAGGAGGCCCGCCGGCGGATCGGCTGACCTTCACGCGGACGACGACGGAGCCCCGGGCGGGCACTTGGGGCTCCGCCGCCGGCGTGGACGAGGTGTCCGTAGAAGCGCTCGGTGACCGGCGCGTTCGGGTCACCGGCGAAGCCGTACGAGGTGGGCTGGGCCGCGGCGTCGTCACGGAGCTTTCCGGCCAAGAGGATCGCCACCGCCGGGTCGACGGCACCCGTGCCGTTCCCGGCGACCGCGGTGCTCCCGTCGGCCTGGACCCGGTCCACCCCGGGTCGGCAGCACCTGCCGGGTGGCCTGGACGGGCCAGTCCCGGGCCGAGTCCTCCAGGACGCCCACGTACCGCCCCTCCGCCTGGGCGGCCCGCCCCTCCGTCGCCCCGGCTCCCGTGAGCCCGCCCGCCGGCGACGCCACGGACGGCGGTTCACCCGAGCGGGCTCAGGGCTCACGGGCTCAGGGCACCTCGCCCCGGCTCCTGGCGTTGACGTGAGCCGTGGCGGCGCTCAGCCGCTCGGACGAGGTCGCCTCGCGTACGCCCTCCGGCTCCACGTCCCACTCGCGCCCGCCACCGAGCGGCCGGATCTGGACGTAGGGCCCTTCGTGGCCCATCACTCTCCCGACCCGTCCGGTACGGATCTCCACGACGTACGACCCGATCGGCAGTGTCATGTCCCGCTCTCCTCGCCCGGCAGTAGGGCGGCCGCGATGAGCCGTGCCGTTTCCGCCGTGCAGCATCCCAATTCGACGAGCGGCCTCGGAGGCTCGGCGGCGAGGGTGACGACGTCGAGCCCGAGCGAGGGAAGGGTGATTCCCGCCCTCGCGAGCGCCTCGCGCAATTCCGTCACTGCCTCTTGTGCGGCTTCGATGGCCCCCGTGGTCGTCTTCATGATGTCTTCCTTCACCAACGTATGCCTTTCTGAATCCATTTCCTGCTTCGCCTCTCCAGAGTGGGTCCGGATCCGTAGAATCGGCAGACGCGCAGGCCGTACAACTGCGGCGTAGGGTTGGGGAGTTAATCCATGGCCAAGGGCAAGCAGGACGAGACGTGGGAGTTCTTCGGGGAGCTCCTCAAGGAGCGCCGCGAGGCAGCGGGACTCTCGCAGGGCGAGCTGGGCGGACGCGTGTTCGTGTCCGGTGGATACATCGGACTGTTCGAGCAGGGAATTCGAAAGCCGCAGCTGGATGTGGCGCAGAGAATCGACGAGGTACTGCAAACCGGCGGTATTTTCGAACGTACGGTACGCAAACTCATCAACAAGTCGCCGTACGCGTCGTATTTCCACGAGGTGGCGGAGCTGGAGAGGGTGGCGACCCAGATCTGCGAGTTCGCCCCGCTGGTGGTGCCGGGCCTGATGCAGACGAGCGCGTACGCACGAGCGGTGACGCTGGCGGTGCATCCGTTCGCCACGGAGGAGTACATCGAGGAGAAAGTCGGCTCACGACTGGACCGGGCCCAGATCCTCAAGGACGCAACACGGCCCGAGTATTGGGTGATCCTGCACGAGCACGTACTCCTCACCCCGGTGGGCGGACCGGCCGTGATGGCAGAGGTCCTGGAGCACATCGCGACGCTCGTACGGGAGCGGGTGACCTTGGTGACGGTGCTACCGCGCTCGGCGGGCGCACACGCCCACATGACCGGCACGCTCAAGCTCATGGAGTTCGCGGACGCACCACCAACCGCTTATACGGAGACCGAGTATTCGGGAACGCTCCTCGATGATCCGGCTGTGGTGAAGCAGGCCCGGCGCACCTACGATCTGCTCAGGGTCGCCACGCTGTCGCCGGAGGCGTCCCTCGCACTGACCGAGTCGGCGGCGGAGGACTACAGACGATGCGCGCGTACGACCTGAGCAACGCCCATTGGTTCAAGAGCTCGTACAGCAACGGGTCCGGCGGCGACTGCGTCGAAGCCTCGTACGACTTCCCCGGTGTCGTCCCCGTCCGGGACAGCAAGGTCACCGACGGCCCCGTCCTGATCGTGCCCGCCGCCGCCTGGTCCGCGTTCGTCGCCGGTATCGCCGGCTGACGAGCGCCAGGGCGGGTCTGGACCCTGGGGCACGGCGGACAAGGGGTTCACCGGCCGTCGACCCGCCCTTACGATCACGCTCATGTCGATCTCCCCTTCCATACCCGTCGCCCAGGGTCGCGGGAAGACCTCCCTCCAATACGAGGGTGACGCCCTGCTCCTGACCCGCCGTCACGACGAGGTGCGCATCCCCCTGGCCGCGATCGCGCAGGTCCGCGCCGAAGGGCGTCGCCTGACGGTCGAGCTGACGGCAGCGCCCGGAGCGGCCTCGTACAAGCACCAGGTCGACGGGGTGAGTAAGGCGGCGGTCGCCATGTTCGCCGCGACCGTGAACGCCGCCCTGCCCGGGACGGCCGGGCGGGACACGGCGGCCGACGGGACCGCGCTCGTCGAGACGCGCGACCGGCACGTGAGCAGGCACCAGCGGAAGGTGCGGCTCATCAAGTGGTGGTCGACCGCCGCCTTCGGGGCGGTCGTCGCCCTGTGCGCGCTCGTCGCCGCCGCCGGAGAGCCGATGGCCATCCTCTTCTTCGTCCTCATCGGCCCGGTCGGGGCGGCGTCCTGTGTCGCGAGCGGCATGGCCCTGGCGAGCTGGTACCGGGAGGTGCGCCTGACGCGGCACGGCATCACGACCTTCGCGGCGGAGGTGCCGGAGAGGCCGGGGATGTACCTCTACGTGGACCCCGCGGGCGCGATCCGCCACGTGTTCACCTGGGCGGGCGGCATGGCCGTCAGGGTCAGCTACGATCCGCGGGACCCGGGGAACGTGATCCTCCCGAGGCGGGCGTTCCTGCGGCGCGGGGAGCTCTGCCTCGGCCTGTTCCTCGGCACCTTCGGGCTCGCCTCCTACGCCCTCCTGATCGGGATGACCGTCGAAGCGTTCCTCGGCACCCTCGACCTCTGAGAACCCCGCCTAGCCACACTTATGGAAGTCATAAGCTCGCCTTATGAGTCCATAGACCGGGCCCGGGTACCACTCCGCTCGTGTTGTTATTTAGGGTGACCTAAGTGTCGGCGGCTTCGCCGCCACCTCGCTTGCGAAGGGAAACCCGTCATGCCCCGCCCCCTCCGGGTCGCGATCGTCGGCGCCGGCCCCGCCGGAATCTACGCCGCCGATGCGCTGCTGAAGTCCGAGGCCGCCGCCGAACCGGGCGTGTCCATCGATCTCTTCGAGCGGATGCCGGCCCCCTTCGGTCTCATCCGCTACGGCGTCGCCCCCGACCACCCGCGGATCAAGGGCATCGTCAACGCCCTCCACCAGGTCCTCGACAAGCCGCAGGTCCGTCTCTTCGGCAACGTCGACTACGGCACCGACGTCCACCTGGACGACCTGCGCGCCTTCTACGACGCCGTGATCTTCTCGACCGGCGCCATGGCCGACCGCGAGCTCCGCATCCCCGGCGTCGAGCTCGACGGTTCGTACGGCGCCGCCGACTTCGCCTCCTGGTACGACGGCCACCCGGACGTCCCGCGCACCTGGCCCCTTGAGGCGGAGAAGGTCGCCGTCCTCGGCGTCGGAAACGTCGCCCTCGACATCGCCCGTATCCTCGCGAAGACCGGCGACGAGCTGCTCCCGACCGAGATCCCGGCGAACGTCTACGACGGTCTCAAGGTCAACAAGGCCGTCGAGATCCACGTCTTCGGCCGCCGTGGCCCGGCCCAGGCCAAGTTCAGCCCCATGGAGCTGCGCGAGCTGGACCACTCCCCCACCATCGAGGTCATCGTCAACCCCGAGGACATCGACTACGACGACGGCTCGATCGCCGAGCGGCGCAAGAACAAGCAGACCGACATGGTCGCCAAGACCCTGGAGAACTGGGCGATCCGCGACGTCGGCGACCGTCCGCACAAGCTCTTCCTGCACTTCTTCGAGTCGCCCGTCGAGATCCTCGGCGAGGACGGCAAGGTCGTCGGTCTCCGCACCGAGCGCACCGAGCTCGACGGCACCGGCAACGTCAAGGGCACCGGCGCCACCACGGACTGGGACGTCTCGGCCGTCTACCGCGCCGTCGGCTACCTCTCCGACGAGCTGCCCAAGCTCCCCTGGGACACCGCCACCGGCACCGTGCCGGACGAGGGCGGCCGGGTCATCGAGGAGACCGGCGAGCACATGGCCTCCACGTACTGCACCGGCTGGATCCGGCGCGGCCCCGTCGGCCTCATCGGCCACACCAAGGGCGACGCGAACGAGACCGTCGCGAACCTCCTGGACGACTTCGCGAACGGCCGTCTGCTGACGCCCGAGACCCCGGAGACGGACGCCGTCGTGTCCTTCCTGGAGGGCAAGGGCGTCACGTACACGACGTGGGAGGGCTGGTACGCCCTGGACGCCGCCGAGAAGGCGCTCGGCGAGCCGCAGGGCCGCGAGCGCGTGAAGATCGTCGAGCGCGAGGACATGCTGCGCGCGAGCGGCGCGATCCAGTAGTCCCACAGCCCGGTGATCCCGTAGCCCCGGTGATCCCGTAGTCGCACGCGCCTCCGCCTCTTCCCGGTCCTACTCTGAAAGGACCGGGAAGAGGCGAAGTCATGTCCGCACCCACACTGCACACCGCTCAGACGACCGCCGCCACGGCCGACGCCGTGCCCGACGCCGTCGAGCGCGCCCGGGACGCGGCCGGGCGGGAGTCCTGGGCCGAGGCGTACGCGCTGTTCCACGCCCAGGACCGGCACCCGTCCCGCGCGCTGACCGCCGACGACCTGTCCGTGCTCGCCGACGCCGCCTGGTGGTCGGGGCACATCGACGAGTCCGTCACCGCCCGCCTCCGCGCCCACGCCTCCTTCCTCGCGGCCGGTGACCACCGGGGCGCCGGGCTCGCCGCCTGGTGGCTGCACTTCGAGTACCGCAGCCTCGGGCGGCCCGCCGCGGCCGCCGGCTGGCTCCACCGGGCCCGGCACCACCTGGAGGACCTGCCGCCCTGCCCCGAGCAGTGCTTCCTCGCCTGGACGGACGCCGAGGAGGCCGAACAGCACGGCGACCGGGCCGGCGCCCTCGCCGCGACCCGCCGCATGACCCGGCTCGCCCTCCGCTCCGGCAGCCCCGACCTCGTCGCCCTCGGCCGCCAGGCCGAGTCCGCCGTCCTCCTCGCGAACGGCCGCAGGACGGAGGCCCTCGCCCTCCTCGACGACGCGATGTGCGCGGTCACCGCCGGCGAACTGAGCAGCGTGTTCACGGGCTGGTTGTACTGCCTGGCCCTCACCCAGTGCATGGAGGCGGCCGACTTCGGGCGGGCGGTCGAGTGGACGAACGCGGCGATGGAGTGGTGCGCGCCCCCGTGGACGGGCCGCCCGGCGGAAGCCGACGGTACGGAGACCATGGCCGCGCCCTCCGGTTCCGGCGAGAACCCCTTCCGGGGCGTCTGCCGGGCCCACCGCGTCGAGGTCCTCGACCTCCTCGGCACCTGGGCGCTCGCCGAGGAGGAGGCGCGGCAGGCGTGCCGCGAGGTGCCGGTGGACTGCCTGGAGGCGGCCGCCGCCGCGTTCTACGCCGCCGGGGACGTCCAGCGGCGCCAGGGCCGCCTCGACGAGGCCGCCACGTCGTACGCGCACGCCCATGAGCTGGGCCGGATCCCCCAGCCCGGGCTCGCGCTGCTGCGCCTCGCGCAGGGCCGGGCCGACGCGGCCGTCGCGGGCGTGGACCTCGCCCTGGCCTGCCAGGGCGACCCGCGCCACGACCTCCTGGGCCGCGCCCGCCTGCTCGCCGCCCGTACGGAGGTGGCGCTCGCCGTCCGGGACGTGCCGGGCGCCTCCCGGGCGGCGGCGGAGCTGGACGCGCTGGCCGGGGACGTACCGCTGCTGCGGGCGACGGCCGACACGGCGCGGGGCGCGGTCGCCCTGGCCGAGGCGCGGTCCGGCCCCGCGCTGCGGCTGCTGCGGCGGGCGCTCGCCGGGTGGCTGGAACTCCGCGTCCCGTACGAGGCCGCGCAGGTCCGGATGCTGCTCGCGGCGGCCGACCGGGCGGTGGGCGACGAGGAGGCGGCCCGTCTTGAGCTGGCCGCCGCGCGGGCGGTCTTCGAGCGGCTCGGCGCCGAACCGGACGCCCGGCGCGCGGCGGCGCTGCTCTCCGGCGGGAAGCGGCGGCGACTGCCGGGCGGGCTCACCGCCCGCGAGGCGGAGGTCCTGCGGCTGGTCGCCGGGGGCGGGACGAACAAGGACATCGCCCAGGCCCTCGTGATCAGCGAGCACACGGTCTCCCGGCACCTGAACAACATCTTCGCCAAGCTGGGCGTGAGCTCCCGCTCCGCCGCGACGGCCTACGCGTACGCCCACGACCTGGTCTGACACCACCCAAGGCCGCCGCCACCCTGACCCAGACCCGACGCGGCCCTGGTCTGACACCACTCCGGCCCGACGCCCCCACCGCAGCCCCTGGTGCGAACGGCCCACCCCCGCCGGCGGCCGGATGGGCGGTTCGGGCGATGCCCCGGCCGCCTCCCCCGGGCTACACCGGAAGCATGACCACCACGACCACCTCCCTGGACACGCTCCGCGGTGCCGTGCGCGGCACCGTCGTCACCCGCGGCGACCCGTCGTACGACGTCTCCCGCCGGGTCTACAACGGCCTGCACGACCGCCGCCCTGCCGTCGTCGTCCACGCCGCGGACGCCGGCGACGTCATCGCCGCGGTGCTGTACGCCCGTGAGCACTCCCTCCCGCTCGCCGTGCGCGGCGGTTCCCACTCGGTCGCCGGGTTCGGCACCGTGGACGACGGCCTCGTCGTCGACCTGTCCCGGATGCGGAGCGTCCGGGTCGACCCGGAGGCCCGTACGGCCCGGGCCGAGGGCGGCGCCACCTGGGGCGACTTCAACCACGCCACCCACGCCTTCGGGCTCGCCACCACCGGCGGGGTGATCTCCACGACCGGCATCGGCGGCCTGACCCTCGGCGGCGGCATGGGGCATCTGTCCCGCCGGTGCGGGCTGAGCTGCGACAACCTGATCGCGGCGGATGTCGTGACCGCCGAGGGCACGCTCGTCTCCTGCGACGCCGAGCGGCATCCGGACCTGTTCTGGGCGCTGCGCGGCGGCGGCGGGAACTTCGGGATCGCCGTGTCGCTCGCGTACCGGCTGCACCCGGTGTCGGACGTCTTCGGCGGTCTGACCTGCTACCCGCTCGGCCCGGACGTGGCCCGCGCCTGGCAGCGGATGAACGAGGACGCGCCGGTCGAGCTCAACACGATCCTCGTGATCGCGCTCGGCCCCGAGGAACCGTTCCTGCCGGAGCGCTGGCACGGCCGCCCGATCTGCGCGGCGTTCACCTGCTTCAGCGGCCCGGCGGCGGACGACGACAAGGTCCTCGCCCGGCTCGACGGGCTCGGCCCGGTCGTCGGCCGGTTCATGGAGCGGATGCCGTACCCGGTGATCAACACCGTCTTCGACGAGCAGCTGCCGCCGGGGCTCTTCCACTACTGGAAGGGCGCCTTCAGCCGCGACCTCACGGACGGGGCGATCGACGCGCACATGGCGTACGGCACGACGCTGCCGTCGATGGAGTCGGACACGGCGATCTTCCCGATCGACGGGGCCTGCCACGAGGTGGGACCGGAGGACACCGCCTTCGCCTACCGCGACGCCGTCTTCTCGCACTCCATCGGCGCGACCTGGGCGACCGGCGCGGCGGACACGGAGGCGAACATCGCCTGGACCCGCGCCTACGACAAGGCGCTGCGGCCGCACACCGAGCAGGGCGGATACGTGAACTTCATGGACACCGACGACCAGGACCGGGTGCGGGTCAACTACCGGCAGAACTTCGACCGGCTGCGTACGGTCAAGCGCCGGTACGACCCCGACAACGTGTTCCGGCTGAACCAGAACATCGCCCCCTGACGGGGGTCCTACGGCACCGTCCGCGCCGAGGCGAGGAGGCGGACGGTGTCGTCGGGCGCCAGCGCGAGCGCGTTCCCGACGGTCCCGAGGACCTCCATCTCGGTGGGGCTGTAGACCCCGTCGGCGAGGGCGATCCGGGCGGCCTGGAGCAGGATCGACTCCCGCCCGGCGGGCGCCAGGTGCGGGGTGAGCGGCCCCAGGGCCTCGTGGAGCTCGATCGCGAGGAGGCTGCCCTCGGGGTTCACCTCGGGCATGAAGCGCCCGGTGTCGGCCTCCAGGGCCTCGACGAGGTCGACGAGCTGGACGGCGGTGCACTCGGCGAAGCCGGCGGACCGGACCGCGGTCACGGCCCGGTCGAGGACCTCGCGGGAGTCGGTGCCGCCGGCCGCGAGCACGGCCAGGGCGACGGTGTGCACGCCGTCCCGCAGCATCGCTGAGAAGCGGCTCGTCGTCGGACGGTCGAGGACCTCCGTACCGAAGTGCGTGTGACAGGCCGCGCACTCGACGACGGGGCCCGTACAGCCCCGGGGCAGGACCGGGACGCCGAGGACGGCGAACCTGCGGCGGCCGGTGCGCCGCCGGTAGTTCCGGTCGCCGCCGCACTCCTCGCAGAAGAACTCGCCGTCTCCGACCGTGTTCCAGGAGGTACGGATTCCGCAGACGCCCACTTTCCCACCACGTGAATTTCGGGCAGAGCGCACACGCACCTCCTCAACGGCCCGGCTGCACTGCCGGCGTTGGCGTGATGTTAGCCACATCCTTGATGTGGCGTCAGCACCCCGTCAGCAGATCTCCATGGAGATGGCCGAGACACGACACCGTCCGCGCGGCCTCAGGAGGCGCGGCGGCGGCGCTTTGCGAAGGCCAGGAAGCCTCCGCCGACGAGGACGGCGGCCGCCGCGGCACCGATCGTGCCGGGTCCGATGGCCGAACCGGTCGTCGCGAGATCACCCTCCGGGGTGGCGGACGGAGCCGTCGAGGGCGCGGCCGGGGCGGTGGTGGCCTCGCCGGGGGTGCCCGGTCCCGCCGGGGTCTCGGGGGTGCCGGCGGGCGTCGACGGGGAGGCGCCGGGCGTCTCGGAGCCGCCCGGGGTCGCGGGGGCCGTGGGCGTACCGCCGCCCTCGCTCGGGGTGGGCCCGGGGGTCGCGGGCGGGGTGGGGACGGGCGTCTCGGTCGGCGTCGGCGGCTTCGGGGTGACGACCTCGCCCGGGGTCGTGACCTTCGGGAGGCAGCCGGTGAAGTTCATCTGGTGGGTCTCGGCGCCGGGGACGGTCGTCAGGGACTCGGCGATGACGGAGCCGTTGACGTGGCCGGGGCCGACGCTGTGGCCCTTCGCGTCGACACCGCCCATCTCGACCTCGGCGTTCGGCGCGAGGATCGTGCCAGGCCAGGAGGTGTAGTTCTTCTTCACGCTCTCGGCCTGCGGGAAGTTCCACAGGAGCCGGGAGCGGATCTGCCGGAACTCGTCGCTCGCCGGGGTGTAGTCGTCGATGACCGGAGCCGTGCCGTCCGCGCCCTGGTAGTAGACGCCGTAGGTGGCGGACGTGTTCATGTCGTACGAGGCGCCGAGGACGTTCACGAGGGTGGAGGAGCCGGCCGGGACCTTGAGCGTGATCGCGCGGGCCTTCTCCAGGTCGGCGGCGTCCACGGCGAACACGTTGAGCTCGGGGTCCGTACCGGTGAGGAAAAGGCCCTTGGAGTCCTTGTCGCCGGCGACCGTGCCGTTGGGCGCGGTGGCCGCCCAGCCGGTGGAGAGCGCGCGCAGGCTCGCGAACTCCTCGGCGAAGTCGACCGGGGAGGTCGGGGAGGCGCCCTCGGCGACCTTGTCGCCGTCCACGCCGAAGCCCTGGCCGGGGGTGGAGCGGTCGACGACCTTGCCGGCCGTGCCGGTGCCGCTGTCGAGGACGACCTGGTTCGCGTACAGCGTGCCGCCGACGACGAGGCTGTGGCCGCCGGGCAGCTTCGCGAGGTCGGCGCCGGTGAGCTTGTGGCCGATCGAGAAGCCCGAGGGCTGCTTCGGGTCGCCGAAGGTGGCGTCGCCGCCGACCGCGACCGCGCCCTCGGAGTCGGAGTGGCGGACGGAGTCCTTCTCGACGAACTCGGCGTAGAGGCCGGCCGTGCCGAGCGGATGCGCCGCGCACGACGTGGCGGGTGCGGCGGGCGTGGCGGAGACGGCGGGGGCCCAGGCGAGGGCGGTGCCGGTCACCGCGAGGACGGCGGCCACAGCAGCGGACGTGCGCATGCGAAACTCCAGGTCAGGGAGGTGCGAAGGGGGCGCGTGGGGGGAGTGTCCGAGGGGACGAGCCGACCTTCCGCCATTCCCCGATGTGCCGTCAACTCACCTGATATGACGCCGATTCCGGCATTGCGACATGATCTTCCTTAAGCGAACCTGAAACCGTGACGCACGTCACATGAGAGCGGGAAGTCGGAAGCGGAGAACAAAGCTGCCCCGCACCCTCCGGGAGGAAGGGTGCGGGGCAGCGGTCGTGCAGCGCGTCGGCGGTCCGGTGGATCAGCGGGCCGGCGGTCCGGTGGATCGGCGCGCCGAGCGGATCAGCGCGCGGAGCGGTTGACCGCCGAGATGACCGCCTTCAGGGAGGCGCGGGTCGTGTTGGCGTCGATGCCGATGCCCCACAGGACCTGACCGTCGATGGCGCACTCGATGTACGAGGCGGCCTGCGCGGAGGCGCCCTCGCTCATCGTGTGCTCCTGGTAGTCCAGCAGGCGGGCGTCCACGCCGATCGACTGCAGCGCGGCGAAGAACGCGGAGATCGGGCCGTTGCCGGAGCCGGTCAGCACGGTCTCGGCGCCGTCCACGACCGCCTCGACGGTCAGCGTGTCCGTGCCGTCGGTGTCGGAGGTGGTCTGGCCGGAGCGCAGCTGGATGCGCCCCCAGGCGTTCTCCGGGTTGGGCAGGTACTCGTCCTGGAAGACGGACCAGATCGCGGCCGGCGTGACCTCGCCGCCCTCGCTGTCGGTCTTCTGCTGGATGATCTTCGAGAACTCGATCTGCATCCGGCGGGGCAGGTCCAGCTTGTGGTCGTTCTTCAGGACGTACGCGATACCGCCCTTGCCGGACTGCGAGTTGACCCGGATGACGGCCTCGTAGGAGCGGCCGACGTCCTTCGGGTCGATCGGCAGGTACGGGACGGCCCACTCGATGTCGTCGACGGTGACGCCCTGGGCGGCCGCGTCGGCCTCCATCGCGTCGAAGCCCTTCTTGATGGCGTCCTGGTGGGAGCCGGAGAAGGCGGTGTAGACCAGGTCGCCCGCGTAGGGGTGGCGCGGGTGGACCTCCATCTGGTTGCAGTACTCGCTCGTGCGGCGGATCTCGTCGATCTGGGAGAAGTCGATCTGCGGGTCGACGCCCTGGCTGAACAGGTTCATGCCCAGGGTGACCAGGTCGACGTTTCCGGTGCGCTCGCCCTGACCGAACAGGCAGCCCTCGATGCGGTCCGCGCCCGCCATGATCGCCAGCTCGGCGGCCGCCACGGCCGTACCGCGGTCGTTGTGCGGGTGGACGGACAGGCAGACGTACTCACGGCGGGACAGGTTCCGGGACATCCACTCGAACCGGTCCGCGTGCGTGGACGGCGTCGAACGCTCCACGGTGGCGGGCAGGTTGAGGATGATCTCGCGGTCCGGGCCGGGCTGCCAGACGTCACAGACCGCCTCGCAGACCTCCAGGGCGAAGTCCAGCTCGGTGTCGGTGAAGATCTCGGGGCTGTACTGGTAGCCGAAGACCGTGCGCTCGTCGAGCAGCTTCTCGGCGTACTCCATCACCAGCCGGGTGCCGTCCACGGCGATCTGCTTGATCTGCTCCTTCGAGCCGCGGAAGACCACGCGACGGAAGGTGGGGGCGGTGGCGTTGTACAGGTGGACGGTGGCGCGCTTGGCGCCGACCAGGGACTCCACGGTCCGCTCGATCAGGTCCTCGCGGGCCTGGGTCAGTACGGAGATGGTGACGTCGTCCGGGATCGCGCCCTCTTCGATGATGGACCGCACGAACGCGAAGTCGGTCTCACCGGAGGACGGGAAGCCGACCTCGATCTCCTTGTAGCCCAGCCGGACCAGCAGGTCGAACATCTCTCGCTTGCGGGCCGGGGACATCGGGTCGATCAGGGCCTGGTTGCCGTCGCGCAGGTCGGTGGACAGCCAGCGGGGGGCCTTGGTGATGCGCTGCTCGGGCCAGGTGCGGTCGGGGATGACCACGGCCTCGTAGCGGCCGTACTTGTGGATCGGCATCCCGGACGGCTTCTGCAGCTGCGTCGCGTTGGTGACGGGCGTGGGGCGGCCGATGAAGGGGGACTGGCTCATTGCGTAGGGCTCCTCGGAATCCTGCGGGATGGCCGACTGATCGAACGCAACACCAGGTCCCGCGGGGAGGGGGTCGGCCTACGACTACAGGCCCTCGCCGCGGCGGCTAAGGAGAAGCAGCCCGAAACGCATGATGTGCCGCAGCCTAGCCCAGGGACGCCGCAGACGGACGTCCTCGTCCAGTATGCGGGACGGCTCGCGCGTCAAGACTGATCAGTGACACATCACTCCATATCGCCAATCCTCGTCGCATCCCGTGACAGTGGCATCACGTGGTGCCACATTGCAGGGATGACTCCCCACACGTCTCCCGGCACGTCTCCCCGCACGCCCGCCTTCTGCTCGATCGTCCCGCCGCACCTCCTGGAGCACCTGGCGCGCTCTTCGAACCCTGCCGTCGCCGCCGCCGCCCGCCGCACCCTCATCGCGGACGCCTCGGCCCGGGCGAGCCGGGTGCTGCCGCTGCCCGGCAGCGCGCCCACGCTCGCCCCCGCCGACGCGGGGCGGCCGCACCGCACCGTGTACGACTGCGAGCGCGGGACCGAGCTACCGGGCACGCGGGTCCGTGCCGAGGGCGAGGAGGCGATCGCCGACGCCACCGTCAACCGGGCGTACGCGGGCCTCGGCGCCACCTTCGACCTCTTCCTGAACGCCTTCGGGCGGGACTCGATCGACGGCTCCGGGCTGCCGCTGCTGGCCTCCGTCCACTACGACGAGAACTACGGCAACGCCTTCTGGAACGGCGAGCAGATGGTGTTCGGCGACGGCGACGACGAGATCTTCCTCGACTTCACGCTGCCCGTGGACGTCATCGGCCACGAGCTGGCCCACGGCTTCACCCAGCACACGGCGAACCTCGAGTACTTCAGCCAGTCCGGCGCGCTCAACGAGTCCGTCTCGGACGTCTTCGGCTCCCTCGTGAAGCAGTACGCCCTCGGGCAGCCCGCCGACCAGGCCGACTGGCTCATCGGCGAGGGCCTCTTCCACCCGAACGTGCAGGGCACGGCCCTGCGCTCGATGAAGGCCCCGGGCACCGCGTACGACGACGACGTCCTCGGCAAGGACCCGCAGCCCGGCCACATGGACGACTACGTCCGCACGAGCCGGGACAACGGCGGGGTGCACATCAACTCCGGCATCCCCAACCACGCCTTCTACCTGGCGGCGACCGAGCTCGGCGGCAACGCCTGGGAGCGGCCCGGGCAGATCTGGTACGACGTGATGACCGGCGGGACGCTCGCTCCCGAGACCCGGTTCTCCGAGTTCGCGGCGGCCACGGTGGCGGCGGCGAGGGCCCGGTACGGCGACGGGGAGGAGATCCAGGCGGTCCTGAAGGCCTGGTCGGCCGTCGGCGTGCCGACCGACTGACCCTGCTGGTAGACAGGTCCCATGCGGATTCGAGTGCGGCGCACGGGCGGTTTCGCGGGCATCGAGCGGTCGGCGGAGGTGGACACCGCCGACCCGGACCTGCGGTCCCTGGCGGGGGAGGTACTCGCCGGAGGCAGCGACACGTCCCGAGGCGTCCCGGACGGCTTCGCCTACGAGATCACCATCGACGGCACGACGATCCGCTGCTGCGACCCCCGCCTCACGGCCGCGCAGAGGACCCTCATCACGAGGGTCCTCAAGGAAGGCGCGTAACCGCTAGCGGGAGGCGCGGCGCCAGAACCTGTTCTGCCTGACCTTCAGGGACCAATGGGTGTCGGCACTGGTGAGCTGCACGAGCAGAGGCCCCTCGGGCAGGGGACGCGTGTCCCGGATGATCCTGCCCGCCTCGTTGGCGAGCAGGTGGCGGCGGCCGTCCGGCTCGTAGCCCTCCACGCAGATCCACTCATGGCCCAGCCTCGAGTGGAGCCGGGAGGTGAGCAGGCCGGCGGGGCCCGTGTGGAGCAGCACGTCGGAGCCCCGCCCCGTGGCGGAGCCGTCGAGGACCTCCAGGGTGCTCACCGGCCGGACGGCGATCGTCCACGAGGCGTCGGAGGTCGTCACGCGCAGGCGCAGCGGGGCCTTGCCGTCGTGGTGCATGCACCGGCGGCCCTCGTAGTCCTCAAGGGTCGTGTTCGCGAGCAGTGTGCCGCCGCCTTCGTCCTTCTCGTCGATGCAGCGCACGCTGAAGAAACTGTCGCCCTTCCGGGTCGCCTCGACGATGACGTATCCGGCCGGGATCGGCACGTCGACGGTGATGTCGGCCTTGCCCTCGCCACTGCGGACGAACTCCGGGAAGTCCTGTCCGAAGAGCTCGGCGTCCGACCGCGGACCGGTCCGCGGGGGTCGCTGTACGGGGACCCGCGGCGTTGTCCGTACGGAGGCGGCTCCGGCCCCGGCCTCGGCCTCCCTCACCTTGGCGAGGAGCTCCTCGGGAATGGCCTCCGGAGAGGCGTCGACGGAGGCGGTCTCGTCGTCGTGCGCGGCCTCCTCGTCGGAGGCGGCCTCCGGGTCCCTGCCCACGATGCCGAAGTCCTCGGCGAGGCCGACGAGGCCGGAGGCGTATCCCTGGCCCAGGGCGCGGAACTTCCACGCCCCGTCGCGCCGGTAGAACTCGCCGAGGAGGAACGCCGTCTCGGTGCTCGCGTCGTCGACCTCGTACAGCCCGAGCTGCTCGCCAGTGGCGGCGCTGACCGTCCGGATGTGGAGGCCCGGCACCTGGCCGAACGTCCCGTCCTCGCTGGACGCGGTGATCACGATGCGCTGGACGGCGGGCTCCACGCGCTCGGTGTCGATCTCCAGCCAGTCGGCGACCCGCCCTTCCCCGTCCCGCACCTGCTCCAGCAGGCGCACCGCGCCGGACGCGTGTGCGGGCTGGTTGTAGAAGACGAGGTCGCCGTCGCCCCTGACCCGGCCCTCGGCGTCGAGGAGCAGCGCCGAGGCGTCGACCTCAGGCACCCCGTCGCCGGCGGCCCGCCGGACGACCGCGACCCGCCACGCCTGCCCGGGGATTGGCAGGTTTCCCCCCTTGATGATCTGCGTCACCGCGTCATGCTGGCACGCGGCCGGGGGGAAGTCGACGGGTTCAGAAACCGAGCTTGCGCAGCTGCTTGGGGTCCCGCTGCCAGTCCTTCGCGACCTTCACGTGCAGGTCGAGGAAGACCGGCGTGCCGAGGAGGGCCTCGATGTGCTTGCGGGACTTCATGCCGACCTCCTTGAGGCGGCTGCCCTTCGGGCCGATGATGATGCCCTTCTGGCTGGGGCGCTCGATGTACACGTTGGCGTGGATGTCGAGCAGCGGCCGGTCCGCCGGGCGGTTCTCGCGGGGGATCATCTCCTCGACGACCACCGCGATCGAGTGCGGCAGCTCGTCCCGTACGCCTTCGAGCGCGGCCTCGCGGATCAGCTCCGCGACCATGACCTGCTCCGGCTCGTCCGTGAGGTCGCCCTCCGGGTAGAGCGGCGGGGACTCCGGCAGCAGCGGGATCAGCAGGTCGGCGACGAGCTGGACCTGCTTGTCGCCGACGGCCGAGACCGGGACGATCTCCTGCCACTCGAAGCCCAGCTCCTTGCCGAGCTGGTCGATGGCGATGAGCTGCTCGGCGAGCGTCTTGGAGTCGACCAGGTCGGTCTTGGTGATGACCGCGACCTTCGGGGTCTTCTTGATCGCGGCGAGTTCCTTGACGATGAACTTGTCGCCGGGGCCGAGCTTCTGGTCGGCGGGCAGGCAGAAGCCGATCACGTCGACCTCGGCCCAGGTGGTGCGCACGACGTCGTTGAGCCGCTCTCCGAGGAGGGTGCGCGGCTTGTGGAGGCCGGGGGTGTCGACCAGGATCAGCTGCGCGTCCGGGCGGTGCACGATGCCGCGGACGGTGTGCCGGGTGGTCTGCGGCCGGTTCGAGGTGATGGCCACCTTCTGGCCGACCAGAGCGTTCGTGAGGGTGGACTTGCCCGCGTTGGGGCGGCCGACGAAGCAGGCGAAGCCGGCCCGGTGGACGGCTTCGGATTCTTGGTTGCGAGCGCTCATGGGGGCCATTGTCCCCGATGAGCGCCCGCCTCACGTACTCAGGACGTGCTGAGGACGTCCTCGGACCGGTCCGAGGCCTCGCTCGGCGAGCCCTCAGGGCCGCTCAGGGCCCTGCGGCGGCGCATCCGGAGGCCGAGGAATCCGATCGCGGTCGCCACCAGGAGCGTCCCGCCGGCGAGCCAGGGCAGGGCGAGGAAGGACACCGCTCCGGTCTCCCTCACGTCCTTCGCGCTGGCCGTGAGGGTCACGTCGCCCCAGTCGAACTGAGGGGAGCCGCTCCACCGCTCGGTGAGCCGGATCTTCTGGCGGGGC
This sequence comes from Streptomyces sp. NPDC055103, assembly GCF_053607625.1. Lineage (NCBI taxonomy): Bacteria > Bacillati > Actinomycetota > Actinomycetes > Kitasatosporales > Streptomycetaceae > Streptomyces > Streptomyces sp. NPDC055103. Next base: position 825 of record NZ_JBSGTX010000047.1, on the reverse strand, counting down.
AGCAGCTCGGCGGGGACCTTCGCCAGGTCGCGGTCGAGGAGGGTGCGGCCGAAGAGCCCCTCGGCCTTGAGGACGACCTTGGGGTTGAGCGTGACGTTACCCCGGTTGTGGAGGGTGTACGAGACGAGGGCGCTGCTCCCGCCGACACCGGGGACGAGCGGCCGGTCCTGGTCGAGGGTGACGTCCTCCACGGCGAGGGCCGGGACGGTCGGTCCGTTGACCCGGAGGTAGACACGGGCGCCGACCGCGCGCTGGACGCCCATGGCGACGGAGCCCTGCCCGCTCGGGCTGATCCGCTCGTCGAGGGCGACGAGGGCGCCCGGGTGGTCGCCGGGGTCGGCGTCGGCGGGGACGGTCAGGGTGTACGGGACGGTGACGGCGGAGCGCGGCGGGACGGTGACCCGGGACCGCTCGGGCTTGATCCAGGCCCCGGCCCCGGTCTGCTTCTCCTGCCGCGTGCGGATGGCGAAGCCGCCGTCCCTGTCGGTGTTGTAGGCGTCGGCGCCGTACAGCCGGAAGGTGAGCGGGGCGGCCGTCTTGTTGGTGACGGTGACGCGGTCGGTGAGCGAGGTGCCGGGGTCGACGGAGAGGTAGAAGTACGGGCGGCTGCCGGGCTCGGCGGCGGCCGGGTAGACGGCCCACTCGCCGTTCTCGGCGGCGGCCGCCTGCGGCGCGGCGCCGAGGAGCACGAGGAGCGCGCCCAGAAGGCTCAGGAGGAGGACGTACGGCTTGCTGCGCACAGTGCGGAGAACCCCCGGGTGCGGAGCGGGGCGGGGCGGGGGGGCCCCGCCCGCCCCCCCGGGGGGGGGGGCCCGGGGGGTTAAA
>NZ_JBSGTX010000046.1:0-69836 GCF_053607625.1 Streptomyces sp. NPDC055103 | reverse complement strand
GCCCTCCCCCCGCCCGCCCCGTTCCGCGCCCCACGCCCCGCGCCCCCGCCGGGGGGGGGCCCTCTTCTCGTGGATTGGTGCATCCGCGCGGAGGCTCCCCGGCATCCATGTTTGTACCGGTTCGTCTCCTTATGATCCGTGAGCATGGACCCCACTTCGCTCGCCGCGGCGGTGCTCACGAGCGGGAACCGGACGATCGTGGTCGTCGTCGCGGCCGTCGCCCTCGGCGCGCTGCTCGTCGCGCAGCTCCTCGTCCGTCAGGTGCTCGCGGCCGGCGAGGGCACCGAGAGGATGAAGGAGATCGCCGCCGCCGTGCAGGAGGGCGCCAACGCCTATCTCGCGCGGCAGCTGCGTACCCTCGCGGTCTTCGCGGTCGCCGTGTTCTTCCTGCTGATGCTGCTGCCCGCCGACGACTGGGCGCAGCGCGCCGGACGGTCCCTGTTCTTCCTGGTGGGGGCGCTGTTCTCGGCGACCACCGGATACGTCGGCATGCGCCTCGCCGTCCGGGCCAACGTACGGGTCGCCGCGGCCGCCAGGGAGGCCACCCCGGCGCCGGGCGAGCCCGAGAAGGACCTCACCGAGGTCGCGCACCGGGCCATGCGGATCGCGTTCCGTACGGGCGGGGTCGTCGGCATGTTCACCGTCGGCCTCGGGCTGCTCGGCGCCTCCTGCGTCGTCCTCGTCTACGCCGCGGACGCGCCCAAGGTCCTGGAGGGATTCGGGCTCGGCGCCGCGCTCATCGCGATGTTCATGAGGGTGGGCGGCGGCATCTTCACCAAGGCCGCCGACGTCGGCGCCGACCTGGTCGGCAAGGTCGAACAGGGCATTCCGGAGGACGACGCGCGCAACGCCGCCACCATCGCCGACAACGTGGGCGACAACGTCGGCGACTGCGCGGGCATGGCCGCCGACCTCTTCGAGTCGTACGCGGTGACGCTGGTCGCGGCGCTGATCCTCGGCATGGCCGCCTTCGGCGACCACGGCCTCGCGTTCCCGCTGATGGTGCCGGCGATCGGCGTGGTCACCGCGGTGATCGGCATCTTCGCGGTCGCCCCGCGGCGCGCCGACCGCAGCGGGATGAACGCGATCAACCGCGGCTTCTTCCTGTCGGCGACGATCTCCCTCGTGCTGGTCGCCGTCGCCGCCTTCGCCTACCTGCCGTCCTCGTACGCCGAGCTGGAAGGCGTCACCGAGCCCGGCATCAACGACCACGCCGGCGACCCGCGGGTCCTCGCCCTCGTCGCGGTCGCGATCGGCATCGTCCTCGCCGCGCTCATCCAGCAGCTCACCGGCTACTTCACCGAGACCGGCAGGCGGCCCGTCCGGGACATCGGCAAGTCCTCGCTCACCGGCCCCGCCACCGTCGTCCTCGCGGGCGTCGCCCTCGGCCTGGAGTCCGCCGTCTACACGGCCCTGCTGATCGGGCTGGCCGTCTACGGGGCGTTCCTGCTCGGCGGCGCCTCGATCATGCTGGCGCTGTTCGCGGTCGCCCTCGCCGGGACAGGCCTGCTCACCACCGTCGGCGTGATCGTCGCCATGGACACCTTCGGCCCGGTCTCGGACAACGCCCAGGGCATCGCGGAGATGTCCGGGGACGTCCAGGGCGCGGGCGCGCAGGTCCTCACCGACCTCGACGCCGTCGGCAACACCACGAAGGCCATCACCAAGGGCATCGCCATCGCCACCGCCGTCCTGGCGGCCGCCGCGCTCTTCGGCTCGTACCGGGACGCCATCGCGACGGCGGTCGCCGAGGCCGGCGGGATCGACGCGATCGACGGGGCGACGGACGTGCTGACGCTCTCGATGGACATCTCGCAGCCCAACAACCTCTTCGGGCTGATCCTCGGCGCGGCGGTCGTGTTCCTCTTCTCGGGACTCGCGATCAACGCGGTGTCCCGGTCGGCCGGTTCGGTGGTCCACGAGGTGCGGCGGCAGTTCCGCGAGCACCCCGGGATCATGACGTACGCCGAGAAGCCCGAGTACGGACGGGTCGTCGACATCTGCACCAGGGACGCACTGCGCGAACTCGCCACGCCCGGGCTGCTCGCCGTGACCGCCCCGATCGCGGTCGGCTTCGCGCTCGGGGTCGGCCCGCTCGGCGCGTACCTCGCCGGGGCGATCGGTACGGGCGCCCTGATGGCGGTCTTCCTAGCCAACTCCGGTGGCGCCTGGGACAACGCGAAGAAGCTGGTCGAGGACGGCAACCACGGAGGCAAGGGCAGCGAGGCGCACGCGGCGACCGTCATCGGGGACACGGTCGGCGACCCCTTCAAGGACACGGCGGGTCCGGCGATCAACCCGCTCCTGAAGGTGATGAACCTGGTCGCGCTGCTGATCGCCCCCGCGGTCGTCAGGTTCGGTTACGGGGACGACGCCAACGACTGGCTGAGGGCGGGGGTCGCCGGGCTCGCGGTGCTCGTCGTGGTCGTCGCGGTCCGGGTCTCCAAGCGGCGTTCGGTGACGGTCTCCTGACGTGTCGTCCGTCTCATTCCCAAGGCTCCGGAGGTGTCCGAGGACTCCTCTCGCTTGGTTCAAAAGACTGCAATGTGGGAGGAATCCGTCCCACGAAAGGTGGAAGTAGCCCGTTCGGCGTGTATGTTCCGGGGCCGAGAGCCTTGGAAGGGACCGATCCGGTGAACAAGAAGCTTGCGGCCGCACTGTCCGGCGGTGCGGTACTGGTGCTCGTGCTGTCCGGTTGCAGCGATGACGAGGGCGACAAGGTGGGGGACTGGGCGAAGACGTTCTGCGACCAGGCGAAGCCTCAGATCCAGAAGCGGGCCAACGCCCACCAGATCATCATCTCGACGGCCGCCGACAGTAAGCCGGCCGAGATCCAGGCCGCCGACTCGAAGGCGTTCCAGGACATCGCCGACGCCGATCGCGCCCTCGCCAAGGCCGTCGAGGCCGCCGGGGTACCGCCCGTCGAGAACGGCCAGAAGGTCCAGCAGGACGCGATCAAGGAGCTCAACGCCACCGCGGTGGCCTACGAGGGGCTCAAGAAGGAAGTCGACGCGCTGGATCCGACGAACCAGCAGAAGTTCGCGGACGGCCTCCAGGACGTCGCCGACGGGCTGACCAAGATCGAGAAGATGGACCAGGCGGCGCTCGCCAAGCTGGAGGAGGGCGAGCTGGGCCAGGCGATGGCCAAGCAGCCCGGCTGCCAGAAGGCCACCGCCTCGGTCCCGCCGGAGACCTCCGGCTCGGCCACGGCCTCGCCGAAGGCCGGCTCGACCTCTTCGGACAAGGGCTCGGACGCCGACTCGGGCTCGTCGTCGCCGAGCAAGAGTGCCACCGCCAAGCCCACGAAGAAGGCCTCGGAGTAGATCCCCGGAGGAGAGCCCGCCGGGTCTCCCGGCGGGCTCCCGCCCGTGTCCGGGGATCCCGCCGGTGTCCGGGAGGGGCTCCCGCTGGTGTCCCCGCGGACCTCCCGCCGGTGTCCGGGAGGGGCTCCCGCTGGTGTCCGGGGATCCCGCCGGTGTCCGGGAGGGGCTCCCGCTGGTGTCCGGGGATCCCGCCGGTGTCCGGGAGGGGCTCCCGCCGGTGTCCCCGCGGACCTCCCGCCGGTGTCCCCGCGGACCTCCTCGCCGGGCTCCCAGCCGGCTCCCGTCGGGTCGGGCGTCCGGATGTCGGTGGTGGCCGTCACAATGGGATCCGTGAGTACGACCAGCCTGCCTCCCCGCCTCCCGGTGCCCGCGCACGCCGCCCGTCTGCGCGAGGCACTGCTCGCCGCCGACTACACCGCCGACGGACTGCTCGACCTGCTCGGCGCCCCCGCCTACGCGGCGCTCGCCCGAAGCGAGACCGTGCCCGCCCTGCGCGCCACCGGCGGCGACTCGCCGCTGGAGACCCTCGTCCGGCTCTTCCTGCTCCAGCGGGCCGTCGACCACGACCGGGCCGCCGCGGCGCTTCCGCTGGACGAGGCCCTCGCCGACGGCTGGGTGGTCCGCGAGGGCGACGCCGTGCTCGCGACGGTCGACGTCCGGCCCTACGGCGGTGAGGACGGCGGGAACTGGTTCATCGTCTCCGACCTCGGCTGCGCCGTCGGCGGCGCCGGCGGCATCGGGAAGAAGGCCGAGGGCGTCGTCCTCGGCGTCGGCGGCGCCTCGACCACCCTCGCCGGGATCACCGTCCGTACGCCGGTGTCCTCCGCGCTCGACCTCGGCACCGGCTCCGGCATCCAGGCGCTGCACGCCGCCCAGCACGCCACCCTGGTCACCGCCACCGACCTCAACCCGCGCGCCCTGGACTTCACCCGGCTCACGCTCGCGCTCTCCGGGGCCCGGGAGGCCGAGTTGCTGGAGGGTTCGCTCTTCGAGCCGGTCGACGGCGACACGTACGACCTGATCGTCTCCAACCCGCCGTTCGTCATCTCTCCCGGCGCCGCGCTCACCTACCGGGACGGCGGGATGGGCGGTGACGACCTGTGCCGCACCCTCGTGCAGGAGGCGGGCGAGCGGCTCAACGACGGCGGCTACGCCCAGTTCCTCGCCAACTGGCAGCACGTCGAGGAAGAGGACTGGCAGGACCGGCTGCGGTCCTGGGTGCCGCGCGGCTGCGACGCCTGGATCGTGCAGCGCGAGGTCCAGGACGTCACCCAGTACACCGAGCTCTGGCTGCGGGACAGCGGCGACCACCGCGGCGACCCGGACGAGTACCGGTCGGCGTACGGACGCTGGCTCGACGAGTTCGAGGCCCGCAAGACCAAGGCGATCGGCTTCGGCTGGATCACGATCCGGCGGAACGCGGCGGTGGAGTCGGGCGCGATCGAGCCCTCGATCCTGATCGAGGAGTGGCCGCACCCGGTCGAGCAGCCCCTCGGCGCCACCATCCGCGCCCACTTCGAGCGCCAGGACTACCTGCGGACCCACGACGATGCCGCGCTCCTCGCCGACCGCTTCACACTCGCGCCCGAGGTGATGCAGGAGCAGGTCGGGCTGCCGGGCGCCGAGGACCCCGAGCACGTCGTGCTCCGGCAGAACCGGGGCATGCGCCGCGCCACCAAGGTCGACCACATCGGCGCCGGGTTCGCCGGCGTGTGCGACGGCACCCTCAGCGCCGGCCGCATCCTCGACGCGATCGGACAGCTGATGGGGGAGGACCCGGTCGTCCTGCGGGACCGCACCCCGCAGGCGATCCGGCTGCTCGTCGAGGAGGGCTTCCTGCTGCCCGTCGGCGCGGAGGACGGCGCCTCCGCCGGCGAGGAGAGCCGCGCTTGATACGGATCGAGCTGGACGAGGCCTCGCTCGGGGCGACCCGGATCGCGATCAGCCCCCTGCGGGACGCGTTCTGCTCGATGCACCTCGCGCTCCCGCACCGCCAACCCTCCTGGCCGTACCAGGCGTGGGTCGGGCAGGCGCGTGAGGTGTGGCGGGAGGACGACCGGCTCCGCCCGCTGTGGGACCTGTTCGTCGAAGGGCGGGCCCAGGTCTCGGACTTCCTGCTGCCCCGGCCGTTCGGCACGGTCGACGTCCACGAGGAGCTGGCCGCGCTGCGGGCCACCGACCCGGAGTTCGTCCGCGAGCAGGTGGACGTCTGCTACCCGGGAATGGCCGACCAGGCCTTCGTACAGCCTTATCTGAGAGACCCGGAGGCGGCCTGCGCGGCGCTCGCCGACGCGTACGCGGCCTACTGGGAGGGCGCGATCGAGCCGTACTGGCCGACGATGCGCCGACTGGTCGAGGACGAAGTGCTCGTCCGGGCCAGGACGTTCGCGACGGAGGGTGTCGACGCGCTGTTCGCGGGCCTGGAGGCGCGGGGGCGCTGGCAGCCCCCCGTACTCGAACTGACCAAGTACATCGAGGCGGAGTACGCGCCCGGAGAGCGGCGTCTCGTGCTCGTGCCGCTGGTCTTCGCCGAGGGCTGCCGGCTGTACTCGACGGACGACCCCGAGGTGTTCGCGCTCAGCTTCCAGGCCCGGGGCGCCGCAGCCCTGCGCGAACCGCCCGAGCCCGTCGCCGAGGACCGGCTCGGCCTGATGCTCGGCCGGGGCCGCGCGGCGGTCCTGCGCGAGCTGGGCGGGCCGCTCACCACGGCCGGGCTCGCCGACCGGCTCGGCCTCGCGCCGAGCACCGTCTCCGAGCACCTGTCGGTGCTCTCGGAGGCCGGCATCGTCACACGGCACCGCGTCGGGCGCTCGGTGTACTACCAGCTCACGGACACCGGCCGTTCGCTGCTCGCGCTGCTCACCGGGGAGGGCGTGCTGCAGGCGGTCGCCTGAGCCGGGGGCCGCCCCGCCGCCCCTCCGCCCCGACGATTCGGGGGCTCCCGAATAGTTGGCCCGGCCCCTCCGCGGGCTTCTACCGTCCGCCGCATGCTCGCAATCGAGGCGGACGCGCTGCGCCGCACCTACACCAGCAGGACCGGGTGGCTGAAGCCCCGCCGGACCGAGACCGAAGCCGTCCGCGGGGTCACCTTCGAGGTGGCGCCGGGTGAACTGTTCGGGCTGCTCGGCCCCAACGGCGCCGGGAAGACCACCACCATCAAGATGCTCAACACCCTGCTCCTGCCGACCTCCGGCACGGCCCGGGTGTTCGGCCACGACGTGGCCCGCGACCCCGTCGCCGTACGCCGCAGGATCGGGTACGTCTTCGGCGGCGACCGCGGCCTGTACGACCGGCTCTCCGCGCTCGACAACCTCCGCTACTTCGCCGAGCTGTACGGCGTCGAGGCCCGCGCCCAGAATCGGCGCATCGCCGAACTCCTCGACCTGGTCGGCCTCGTGGGCCGCGAGAAGGAGCGCGTCGAGGGCTACTCGCGCGGCATGCGGCAGCGCCTCCACATCGCCCGCGGCCTCCTCCACCGCCCCGACGTGCTCTTCCTCGACGAGCCGTCCATCGGCGTCGACCCCGTCGCCGCCCGCGACCTGCGCCGTACGGTCGCCGACCTGTCCGCGGCCGGCACCACCGTCCTGCTCACCACCCACTACATGGCCGAGGCCGACGAGCTCTGCGGCCGGATCGCCGTGATCGCGGGCGGCCGGATCCGCGCCCTCGGCACGCCCGAGAGCCTCAAGTCCCGTGTGCGGGGCCGCGACGTGCTGGAGATCGAGGCGTACGGGGTGGACGAGGAGCGGCTCGACCGGGTGCGGCGGATCGCCGGGGTCCGGGGTGCGTCGGTCGAGGACCGGGGCGCGCTCCAGATCGTCACCGTGCAGACAGGACCGGGCTCCGCCGAGCTGCACGGGCCGGTACTGAACGCGCTGGACGGCGTGCGGATCGGCCGGGTCACGAGCCGCGAACCGTCCCTGGAGGACGCCTACATCGCCATCGTGGAGGAGGCGGCGGCGACCGCTCCGGACGAGTCCACAGCGGCGGCGACCGCTCCGGACAAGTCCGCGGAGGTTGGTCTGGACGCCGGCGTGGAGGCCGGTGCGCACGCCGCCACGGAGTCCGACGCGGACACCGACGGAGCTCCGACCGCGGGCGTGTCCGAGGAGCTGTCCGTATGAGGCGCGTCCCGCGACTGATCCTCGTCGGCGTGCGTACCCATGTCTCGTACATGTCGCGCTCCCCGATCGAGATCACCTTCGCCGTCCTCGTCCCGCTCGTCTACGCGACCCTCGCCGTCTACCTCTTCCGGGCCGCGGGCGACCCCGACCGGCTGCTCACCGCCTCCGTCGGCGCCGGACTGATGGGCATCTGGGGCTCGGTGCTCTTCGGTTCGGGCGGCGCCGTGCAGAACCAGCGCTGGCTCGGCACCCTGGAGAGCCTGGTCGTGGCGCCGGCGCCGCTCGCGCTCGTCCTGCTCCCGATCACCCTCGCGACCGCCGTCATCGGCACGTACGCGATGGGCGCGACCGTCCTCTGGGGCGTGGTCCTCTTCGGCGTCCCGCTCGACTTCGCGCACCCGCTGCTCTTCCTGCTCGCCGTGCCCGTGTGCGTCCTCGCCCTCGGCATGATGGGGCTCCTCCTCGCCGCCACCTTCGTCCTGCTGCGCAACGCCAACGCCCTGGCCAACCCGCTGGACACGCCGATCTGGCTGCTGTCCGGGCTCCTCGTGCCCGTCACTGTGCTGCCCGCCTGGACGCAGCCCCTGTCCTGGGCGCTGCCCACCACCTGGGGCGCGCGGGCCGTGCACGCGGCGACCTCCGGCGGGGACGTGGTCACACCGCTGCTCGCCGCCGTCGCGCTCGGGGCCGGATACGCCCTGGCCGCCGTCCTCGTCCTGGGGCGGGTGGAGCGCCGGGCGCGCGCCGCCGCCACCCTCGCCCTCACGTGAAAGGCCAGACAGAGATGTTCCGTTTCTCCGGCACCGCCCGGCTCGTCGTCGTCGGCGGGGCGATCTCCTACCGGGCGCTCTTCAACTGGACGACCCCGCCGATGTTCATCGGAACCCTGCTGGTGGGGCCGCTCCTCCAAGTTTTCTTCTTCGTCTTCCTCGGCCGGGAACTGGGCGTCGCCGACGACCGTTTCCATCTTGTCGGCAACGCCGTTCTCGCAGCTTCCGCCTCCTGCGTGTACGGCGGCACGATGGCCGTCGCCAACGAGCGCCGGTACGGCACACTCGGCGCCGTCCTGCTCTCGCCCAGGCGCCGGGTCCCGCTCTGGATCGGACGCGCCCTCCCGTACGTCCTCAACGGGCTGTTCGTCAGCGCCTTCGTCCTCACCGCCGCCGCGCTGCTGCTCGGGCTGCCCGTGCCCGCCGGGGCACTGCCCGGGCTCGGTCTGGTGCTGCTCGCCGCCGCCGGTGCCTGCTCGGCCTTCGGGCTCGCGCTGGGGGCGCTCGGGCTCCGCTTCCGTGACGTGTTCCTCGTGTCCAACGTGGCGAGTTCGGGGCTCCTCCTCCTGACGGGCGCCGCCGTGCCCAGGGAGTCGCTGCCGGAGTGGATGCGGTTCGCCGGCGAGCTGCTGCCGCTCACGCACGCGGCGGACGCGGCGCGGCGGCTGACCGCGGGCGGCGGTCTGGACGGGGCGCTGCTCGGCACCGAGCTCGCGGTGGGAGCCGGCTGGGCTCTGCTCGCCGTCGCCCTGCTCGCCGTCTTCGAGCGCGGCAGCCGGCGCCGGGCCACGCTCGACGTGATGTGAGATCACGCTCGATGTGACAGGGGAGGGTGGAGGGGAAGTGAGGAGTGGGTCACTACCGGCCATCTTCGTGAAACCGTACGGGACGGTCCGCGTCGTTCACCCGGAATTCGCGCTCTCGATGCCCGGAGGTGCCAGCCTCGGCCGCGGGAGACGAACACCGCACGTGAACGGAACGGGGTACGGGCATGGAGAGCGGGCCGGCGATCTTCGCGGGGGCGGCGTTCACGCTGTTCGGAGGCGCGCTGCTGCTGTGGACCACCGTGCGGACACTGCACCGTGAGCCCGTGGCGTACGGCGCCGCCCCGCGCGCGGCGGCCGCCCTGACGAGCCTCTTCGGCGCCGCCTTCCTGGCCCTCGGCCTCTGGTGCTTCGGCCGCCTCTGAATCCCTCCCGGGCTCCGCCCGCGATCCCTCCGGCGAGGGCACAGCTCCGGACGCCCGCCCCGCCCGTCCGGGAGTCCGGGCGGCAGGAATGCCAAAACTCGGGTTACCGTTCGAGTGGCCGTTGCGGGCTTTCGCCGTTTGACACGGGGGCGGGTTGTACCGTCACACTCCGCAGCGACGGGAGCGTCACCGTCCGTGCCGCTGCCGTGCGTGCCAGCGCCGTACGTGCCAGAGAGTGTCGATCCGGAGAGAAGAGCGAAGTTGTCCCCGACCAGCGAGACCGCACACGGCGGCCGCCGACTCGTCATCGTCGAGTCGCCTGCCAAGGCGAAGACGATCAAGGGCTACCTCGGCCCTGGCTACGTCGTCGAGGCGAGTGTCGGACACATCCGCGACCTCCCCAGCGGCGCCGCCGAGGTGCCGGAGAAGTACACCGGCGAGGTGCGCCGCCTCGGAGTCGACGTCGAGCATGACTTCCAGCCCATCTATGTCGTCAATGCCGACAAGAAGGCGCAGGTCAGGAAGCTCAAGGAGCTGCTCGCCGAGTCCGACGAACTCTTCCTCGCCACCGATGAGGACCGCGAGGGCGAAGCCATCGCGTGGCACCTCCAGGAAGTCCTGAAGCCCAAGGTCCCCGTCCACCGGATGGTCTTCCACGAGATCACCAAGGACGCGATCCGCGAGGCCGTCGCCAACCCGCGCGAGCTCAACCAGCGCATGGTCGACGCCCAGGAGACCCGCCGCATCCTCGACCGGCTCTACGGCTACGAGGTCTCGCCGGTCCTGTGGAAGAAGGTCATGCCGAAGCTGTCGGCGGGCCGCGTGCAGTCCGTCGCCACCCGGCTCGTCGTCGAGCGCGAGCGCGAGCGCATCGCCTTCCGCTCCGCCGAGTACTGGGACCTCACCGGCACCTTCGGCACCGGCCGTACCGGTGACGCCTCCGACCCGTCCTCGCTGGTCGCCCGGCTGAACTCGGTCGACGGCAAGCGCGTCGCCCAGGGCCGTGACTTCGGCGCCGACGGGCGGATGAAGTCCGACAGCGTGCTCCACCTGGACGAGGAGAAGGCACGGGCGCTCGCCGCCGCGCTCGCCGACACCGCGTTCGCCGTGCGCTCGGTCGAGTCGAAGCCGTACCGCCGCTCCCCGTACGCCCCCTTCCGGACCACGACCCTCCAGCAGGAGGCGAGCCGCAAGCTGGGCTTCGGGGCGAAGGCGACCATGCAGGTGGCGCAGAAGCTGTACGAGAACGGCTTCATCACCTACATGCGTACGGACTCCACGACCCTGTCCGACACCGCCGTCTCGGCGGCCCGGGCGCAGGTCACGCAGTTGTACGGCGCCGACTACCTGCCGGAGAAGCCGCGCGTCTACGCGGGCAAGGTCAAGAACGCGCAGGAGGCGCACGAGGCGATTCGCCCTTCGGGTGATCGTTTCCGCACCCCCGCGGAGACCGGCCTGACCGGCGACCAGTTCCGGCTCTACGAACTGATCTGGAAGCGGACCGTCGCCTCCCAGATGAAGGACGCCACCGGTAACTCGGTGACCGTGAAGATCGGCGGCCGGTCCTCCGACGGCCGTGACGCGGAGTTCAGCGCGTCCGGCAAGACGATCACCTTCCACGGCTTCATGAAGGCCTACGTGGAAGGCGCCGACGACCCGAACGCGGAGCTCGACGACCGCGAGCGGCGCCTGCCGCAGGTCGCCCAGGGCGACGCGCTCACCGCCGACGGGATCACGGTGGACGGCCACGCGACGAAGCCGCCGGCCCGCTACACCGAGGCCTCGCTGGTCAAGGAGCTGGAAGAGCGCGAGATCGGCCGCCCGTCGACGTACGCGTCGATCATCGGCACGATCCTCGACCGCGGCTACGTCTTCAAGAAGGGCACGGCCCTCGTGCCGTCCTTCCTGAGTTTCGCCGTCGTCAACCTCCTGGAGACCCACTTCGGGCGGCTCGTCGACTACGACTTCACCGCCCGGATGGAGGACGACCTCGACCGCATCGCGCGGGGCGAGGCCAAGTCCGTGCCGTGGCTGAAGCGCTTCTACTTCGGTGAGGGCGACGGCACGGGCGAGGGCGGCGCGGCGGCCCCCGGCGGTGCGGCGGACGCCGGGAACGGCGACGGCGACCACCTCGGCGGCCTCAAGGAGCTCGTCACCGACCTCGGTGCGATCGACGCGCGCGAGATCTCGTCGTTCCCCGTCGGCAACGGCATCGTGCTGCGCGTCGGCCGCTACGGCCCGTACGTCGAGCGCGGCGAGAAGGACGCGGAGGGCCACCAGCGCGCCGACGTCCCCGACGACATGGCGCCCGACGAGCTGACCGTCGAGCACGCCGAGGAGCTGCTCGCCAAGCCGAGCGGCGACTTCGAGCTGGGCACCGACCCGGTCAGCGGCAACCAGATCGTCGCGAAGGACGGCCGCTACGGCCCGTACGTCACGGAGATCCTGCCCGAGGGCACCCCGAAGACCGGCAAGAACGCGGTGAAGCCGCGGACGGCCTCCCTCTTCAAGTCGATGGCGCTCGACACCGTCACCCTGGAGGACGCGCTCCGGCTGATGTCCCTGCCGCGGGTCGTCGGCGCGGACGCCGAGGGCGTCGAGATCACCGCGCAGAACGGCCGCTACGGCCCGTACCTGAAGAAGGGCACGGACTCGCGGTCGCTCACCGACGAGGAGCAGCTCTTCTCGATCACGCTCGACGAGGCGCTCGCGATCTACGCGCAGCCGAAGCAGCGTGGCCGGGCGGCGGCCAAGCCGCCGCTGAAGGAGCTCGGCACCGACCCGGTCAGCGGGCAGCCGGTCGTCGTCAAGGACGGGCGCTTCGGCGCGTACGTGACGGACGGCGAGACCAACGCCACCCTGCGGACCGACGACAGCGTGGAGACGATCACGCCGGAGCGCGGCTACGAGCTCCTCGCGGAGAAGCGGGCCAAGGGACCGGCGAAGAAGGTCGCCAAGAAGGCCCCGGCGAAGAAGACCACGGCGAAGAAGACGGCCACGAAGACGGCGGCGAAGAAGACCACCGCCGCCAAGACCACGGCCGCCAAGACGACCGCCGCGAAGAAGACCGCCGCCAAGAAGACCACGGCGACGAAGAAGACGACCGCGGCCAAGAAGACGGCGGCCGCGCAGCCGGAGTAGCGAAGCGGCTCGTGAAAGCCTGGTGAGAGCGGGGAGGGGCGAGGGCCGGTGGCCCCCGCCCCTCCCCGCTTCCGCCTCCCCCTCCCCCGCCTCCCCGCTTCCGCCTTCCCGCGTCGGTCCCGTCACAGGCTCGTGCGGATGTTCGGGCGGAGGCCGCGGGGAGCAAGGGCGTCCGGATAGGGTGGACGGATGACGCGAGCAGAGCAGCCAGACCGCCTCGGCGATTCCGACGCCGCACTCGTCGCGGATTCCCAGGAGCGTGCCGTACGGGCCCTCCTGCGCCATCAGCCCCTGCGCCGGCTGTGGGGCGCCCACCTCGTCGGCAGTGTCGCCGACGCCCTCGCCCTCCTCGTCCTCGTCCTCCTGGGCCTCCAGGCGGCCGTCGCCGAGGGCGCGCTCGGGGGCGGATACCGGGGCGCGGCGTTCGCCGTGGCCGCCGTCGTCGGTACGCGCCTGCTGGCCTCGGTCCTCTTCGGGGCCGTCCTCCTCGGCCCGCTCACCGCGCTCACCGGGCCCGACGGCCCGCTCGACCGCCGCTGGACCATGATCGGCGCCGACGGCGTGCGGATCGCGCTCCTCGTCATCGCGCCCCTGTGGATCGACTGGATCCCCGGCAGCGCGCTCTGGTATCTGCTCGGCACCGTCTTCGTCACCGGCGCCGCCGAGCGGCTCTGGACGGTCTGCCGCGAGGGCGCCGCTCCCGCGCTGCTGCCCGCCCCGCCGCTGGAGGGCGACGCCGTACGGCCGCTGCCCGACCACCTCGGCGCGCTGCGCCGGCTGTCCCAGCGCACCGGCTTCCTGGCCGTGCCGGCCGCGGCCGGCGTCCTGCTCGTCGCCACGCTCGTCGGCGATCTGCTCGGCGTCGGACTCGACTGGTTCTCGCTGCACCAGGCCGCCCTCGGCTCGTACGTGGCGGCCGGCCTGTTCGCCGCCTCCGTCACCGGCCTGTACGCGATGACGCTGCCTGGCGGGCAGACGCCGCGGCCCCGCTCGCCCCTGGAGGGCATGCGCCGCCCGTCGGCCGAGAAGGCCGGCGCGGAGGGCGCGGTGGCCGGGAAGGGCCGCACCGGCGTCCTGCCCCTGCTGGTCCTGACCTGCGCCACCGTCGCCGGGGCGATCGCCGCGGCCGCGTCCCTCGCCGTGCTCCACGCGTACGACCTGGGCGGCGGCCCCGTGACGTACGCGCTCCTGATCCTCGCGCTCAGCGGCGCCACCGCCGTCGGCATCCGCACCGCGCGCAAGGTCCTGCCCGTCCTGTCCCGGCGCCGGCTGCTCGCCCTTGCGACCGCCGTCACCGGTGTCGCGCTGATCGCCATGGGCCTGGTGCCGGACACGGCGACCGTGCTGTTCCTCGCCGTCCTCGCCGGGTACGCGGCCGGTGTCGCCGCCAACACCGGCCACACCCTCGTCGACCAGGAGACCGAGGAGCCGCGCCGGGCCCGGACCACCGAGCACCTCCAGGCCAACGCCCGCGTCGGCATGGCCCTCGGCGCGCTCGCGGCCCCGCTGCTCGCCGCCGCCATCGGGCCGTACCCGCTCGCCTCGGAGAGCGCCGACTTCGCGCACGACGGCGCGGCCCTGACGCTCGCCCTGGTCGGCGCCCTGCTGCTGCCGGTCGCCGCGCTGGTCCTCGCGAAGACCGACGACCGCGCCGGTGTCCCGCTCCGCCGCGACCTGCGCGACGCGCTGCGCGGCTCCGACCCGGCCCAGGCGCCCTCCCCGACCGGCTTCTTCATCGCCCTGGAGGGCGGCGACGGCGCCGGGAAGTCGACCCAGGTCCAGGCGCTCGCCGAGTGGATCCGGGCGAAGGGCCACGAGGTCGTCGTCACCCGCGAGCCCGGTGCCACCCCGATCGGCAAGCGGCTCCGCTCGATCCTCCTCGACGTGTCGTCGGCGGGGCTCTCGAACCGCGCCGAGGCCCTGCTGTACGCGGCCGACCGCGCCGAGCACGTCGACTCCCTGGTCCGGCCCGCCCTGGAGCGGGGCGCGATCGTCCTCTCCGACCGGTACATCGACTCGTCCGTGGCCTACCAGGGCGCGGGCCGCGACCTGTCCCCGACCGAGATCGCCCGTATCTCGCGCTGGGCGACGGACGGGCTCGTCCCGCACCTCACCGTCGTCCTCGACGTCTCCCCGGCGACGGCCCGCGAGCGCTTCACCGAAGCGCCGGACCGGCTGGAGTCCGAGCCGCCGGAGTTCCACGCGCGCGTGCGGGCCGGTTTCCTCGCCCTCGCGGCCGCCGACCCGAGCCGCTACCTCGTCGTCGACGCCGGTCAGGAGCCCGAGGCCGTCACCACCGTCGTACGCCACCGGCTCGACCGGATGCTGCCGCTCTCCGAGGCCGAGGTGAAGGCCGCCGAGGAGGCCCGCCGGAAGGCCGAGGAGGAGGCGCGGCGCCTGGCGGAGGAAGAGGCAGCCCGCAAGGCCGAGGAGGAGCGCCTGGAGCGCGAGCGGCAGGCGCAGCTCGCCAAGCTCCGCGCCGAGGAGGAGGAGCGCAAGCGGCGCGAGGAGGAAGAGGCGCGCCGCCTGGAGGCCGAACGGCAGGCGGAGGAGGCCCGTCGCGAGGCCGAGGAGGCCCGGGTCGCCGCCGAGCTGGCGGCCGAGGAGGAGCGCAAGCGCCTCGCCGCCGAGGAGAAGGCCCGCCAGGAGGAGCAGGAGCGGATCCGCAAGGAGGCCGAGGAGGAGGCGCGGCTGCGGGCCGAGGCGGAGGAACGCCGCCTGGAGAAGCAGCGCAAGGCCGAGGAGGCCCTGCTGCGGGCCGAGGAGGCCCGCCGGATGGCCGAGGCAGCCGCCGCGGCGAAGGCCGCGGAGGAAGCCGCGGTGCAGGCCGCGGCGGAGAAGGTCGCCGCGGAGGCTGCCGCGAAGGCGGCGGCGGAGAAGGCCGCGGCCGAGCGTGCCGCCGCGGAGCAGGCCGCCGCTCAGCGCGCCGCCGCGGCGGAGGCGGCCGCGGCGAGGGCCGCCGAGGAGAAGCGGGCCGCGGCGGAGAAGCGTGCGGTGGCCGAGCAGCGGGCGGCGGCCGAGCGGGCCGCTCGGGCCACTCGGATGTCGGCGAACGAGGTCACCGTGCCGACGCCGATCGTGAAGCCGGATGCCAAGGCCGCCGGCGAGACCGAATCACCCACGGTCTCGCCCGACGAGGTCACCGTGGCCACGCCGATCGTGAAGCCGCCGGAGGCCGAGACGGCCGTCCTGCCGCAGATCCGGGACCCGCGCGCCGTCGACGAGACCGCCGTCCTGCCTCCCGTACGGGACACCAGGACGTCCGACCCCGTCGACCGGGTGCCGCAGGGCATCTTCCGCGACGAGCGGACGCAGCCTCGGTCGAGGCCGCAGGCCCCGTCGCAGCCCCACGGTGCGAACGACCGGACCCGTGAGCTGCCTCAGCTCGACGAGAACGGGCAGCCGCGCCGCCGCTCGGACTGGGCGGAGGAGACCCCGCTCGACGATCTGCCGACCCTCGCGGACGAACTGTTCGGCCCGCACGACGACGACGAGAACGACGGCCGCCGTCGCCGTTGAGGGTGTAGCCAGCTCCACCCTCAACCCGGCAGCCAGCTCCATACCGCCGTGACCTGCGGTTTTCTAGCGTTGTCGGCATGATGACGACAGCGGTGACGGAGAGCTCGGGGAGTACGGCGAGCGGTGGTGCCGCGCTCGCTCTGGACGGGGTGACCCGGACGTACGGAGGGTCCGGAGGGGCGCGTGGGTCCGGAGGGGCGCGTGGGTCCCGTGGGTCCCGTGGCGGAGTGCCCGCGCTCGACGGGGTGAGCCTCGTCGTGCCGCGGGGGCGTTTCGTGGCGGTGATGGGCCGGTCGGGCTCCGGGAAGTCCACGCTGCTGCGGTGCGCGGCGGGCCTCGAACGGCCCACGTCGGGCACGGTACGGATCGGGGGCACCGACCTCGCCACCCTGAAGGCGCCCGGGCTCACCCGCCTGCGGCGCGACCGCGTCGGCTTCGTCTTCCAGTCGCTGAACCTCGTGTCCGCCCTGAACGTGCGGGAGAACGTCACCCTGCCGCTGCTGCTCGCGGGTGCCCGCGAAGGCCGGGAGCTCGACGACCGCGCCCTGGCCGGTCTCGCGGCCGTGGGGCTCGCCGACCGGGCCGAGGACGCGCCGGACAACCTCTCCGGCGGCCAGCGGCAGCGGGTGGCGATCGCGCGGGCCCTCGTCAACGAACCCGAGGTCGTCTTCGCCGACGAGCCGACCGCCGCGCTGGACCCGGTCACCGCCGCCGGGGTCCTCGCCCTGCTGCGGCGCGCGGTGGACGAGCGCGGCCGGACCGTCGTCCTCGTCACCCATGACCCGGTGGCGGCGGCGTGGACGGACGAGGCGGTGTTCCTGGAGCGCGGCCGGCTGGTCGGCCGCCTCGACCGGCCGGACGAGGCCGGGGTACGGGCCGCCCTCGGCGCGCCGGCCGGGCAGCACCTGGCGGTGGCGCGATGAGCGCGGCGGTCGGCAATCCGGCGGTGAGGCTTCTCGCCGCACGGTCGCTGCGGGCCCACCGCAAGGCGTGGACGGCCGTGTTCGCGGCCGTCGCCGTCACCTCCGCGCTGCTCGGCGCGCTCGCCCTCGCCATCGGTTCGGTCGGACTCGGCCACGCGCGCGTGGAGCGGTACGAGGCGGCGCCCGTCGTCGTCGCCGGCGACCAGGAGGTCAGCTGGACCACCGATCCGTGGGGCAGCGAGCCGACGACCGTCTCTGCCGGGCTGACCGAGCGTGTACGGATCCCGCGTGCGGCCGTCGACGTCCTGCGCGCGGTCCCGGGCGTCCGGGCCGCGATCCCGGACGACACCTTCGTCGTACGGGAGCCGGGTGGCGGCCCCCGGTCCGGGGCGTACACCGGGCGGTCCTGGGAAGCCGCCGCGCTCGCGCCGTACGAGCTGCTCGACGGGCGGGAGCCCCGTACGGGCGGAGAGGTCGTCGCGGGAGGCGGAGGTGGAGGCGGAGGTGGAGGCGGGGCCGGGACCGGTGCCGGATCCGGGGTCCGGGTCGGGGACACCGTGGGCGGGCGGACCGTCGTCGGTGTGGCCGACGGGCCCGCCGCCCTGTACGTCACCGCGGGGGAGGCGCGGCAGCTCGCCGGGCACCCGGGCGCGTACGACGCCGTCGGGGTCCTCGCCGAGCCCGGCATCCCCGCGGACACCCTCCACGCGCGCGTGCGGGCCGCTCTGGACAGCGCCGGGCTCAAGGACACCGCGTCGGGACAGCCCCTGCGGGCGCTCACCGGCGACGGCCGGGGCGGCGCCGAGCAGCTCGCCGCGCCGCCCGCGCGCGCCGAGCTGCTCGAACTCCTCGCGGCCGTCTCCGGAACGCTCCTCCTCATCGCCGTTCTCGTCCTCTCCTCGCTCGTCGCGCAGGCGCTCGGTCAGCGCGGCCCCGAGCGCGAACTGCTGCTCGCGGTCGGCGCGACACCCCGTCAGATGCGGGCCGCCGCCGGGCGGGAGGTGACCCGGGTGGCGGGCGCGGCGGCTGTGCTGGGCGCGGCGGCGGCCGTACCGGCGTTCCTGGCCGCGTGGTCGCTGCTGAAGGGCCGTACCGGAGTCGTACCGGAGGGGCTCGTCCTGCCCACCCCGCCCTGGCTGTTCGCCGCCTCGCTCGTCGTCGCCGCGGTCGTGGTGGGCCTCGCCCGGCTCGTCGTCCTCTTCTCGACCCGCCGGTCGGGCGGCCGGGGGAAGGGACGCGCGCGCCGCGTCAGCGGGCTCGTCCTGCTCGTCCTGGGCGCGGGCGCGGCCGTCACCGCCACGACGCAGGGCGGCGAGGCGGCCGGTGCCGCCGCCGGCGCGGCCACGGTGACGCTGGTCTCCGGGTGCGCGCTGCTCGGGCCGTGGATCGCGCGGGGCGCGATGCGGATCCTGGAAGGGCCGTTCCGTCGACTCGGCGGGGCGCCCGGGCGGCTCACGGCAGCCGGTGCGACCGCGCACTCGCGGCGGATCGGTGCGGCCCTCACCCCGGTCGTCCTCGTCACCTCCTTCGCGCTGGTGCAGCTCGCCGCGGGAGCGACCACGGGCCTGGCGGCCGAGGCGCAGGCGAGGTCGGCGACCACCGCCGACCTCGCGGTCTCCGGCACGACGGCGGAGCGCGTACGGAAGCTGCCGGGCGTGACCGCGGCGACGGACGTGCTGCGGTCGACGGTCGTCCTGGCCCGCACGGAGGCCGGTTCGCCGCGCCTCGACCGGCTCCCGGTCCTCGGCGTGGACGCCGACGGCCTGCGGGGCACGCTCGACCCGGGCGTGGTCGCGGGTGACCTGGCCGGACTCGCCGGGCGCGGGACGGTCGCGGTCGGCGCGGACATGGCGGACTCGCTGGACGCGCGGCCCGGTTCGACGGTGGCCCTGCGCCTCGGCGACGGCACGGAGAAGCGGCTGCGGGTGGTGGCGGTGTACGCGCACTCGCTCGCCCTCGGCGAGTTCCTGCTGCCGAAGGCCGAACTGGCCCCGCACATGACCGACCCGTACCCCGCGCGCGTGCTGGCGGCGACGAAGGGCGACCCCGCCGGCTCCGCCGTCGTGCCGGAACAGGTGACGACGGCCGGGGCCGAGCTGAACGGGATCGTGTCGGCGGTGGTCGTCACCGCGATCGGCGCGCTCACCCTCCTCTCTGTCCTCAGCACTCTCACCCTGATCGGCGCGGGACGGCGCGGCGAGCTCGCGCTGCTGCGCCAGGTGGGCGCCTCGGCCGGTCAGGTGCGCCGGATGCTCGGACTGGAGGCCGGGTTCCTGACGGCCACGGGGCTGCTCCTCGGGGGCCTGGTGGCCGCGCTGCCGCTGACCGCCTTCGCCTGGGCCCTGACGGGCGGCCTGCCGTATCTGCCGCCCGCGCAGGCCGCGCTGATCGCGGGGACGGTGGTGGTCACGGTGGCGGCGGGGGTGTTCCTGCCGGTGGCGGGACGGCGGGGGAGGGGGTGAAGGGGGCCGGGGGCCGCGTGGGGGAGCTGAGCCACCCCAGGCGACTCGGCCATCTCACGGGCCTCGGCTGGCTCAGGCACCTCAGGCACCTCAGGCGCCTCAGCCGCCTCAGGCGTTGAGGTACGCGAGCACGGCGAGGACCCGGCGGTGGCCGCCGCTGTCGCTCGGCGGCAGGCCGAGCTTCGCGAAGACGTTCCCGATGTGTTTGTGCACGGCCCGCTCGGTGACCACCATCGAGCGGGCGATCGTGGCGTTGTCGTGGCCCTGGGCCATCAGTTCCAGGACCTCGCGCTCGCGCGGGGTGAGCGAGTCCAGCGGGTCGTCGCGGCGGCGGGCCAGCAGCTCGGCGACGACCTCCGGGTCCAGGGCCGTACCGCCGGCCGCGACCCGCTCCAGGGCGTCCAGGAACTCGTCGACCCGCCCGATCCTGTCCTTCAGGAGGTAGCCGACGCCCCGGGCGCCGCCGCCGAGGAGCTCGGCCGCGTACGTCTCCTCCACGTACTGGGAGAGGACGAGCACCGGAAGGCCGGGCAGCTCCTCGCGGGCCGCGAGCGCCGCCCGCAGCCCCTCGTCGCGGAAGCCGGGCGGCATCCGCACATCGAGGACGGCCACATCAGGGCGGTGCTCCACGAGCATCGGCAGGATCTCGGGGCCGGTGGCCGCGACCCCGGCGACCTCGTGGCCGGAGGAGGACAGCAGCAGCACCAGGCCCTCCCTGAGGAGGGCGTTGTCCTCGGCGATCACCACACGCACGGAAGCTCCACTTCGATCACGGTCGGGCCCCCTGGGGGGCTGGTCAGTCGTACGGTGCCGTCGAGCGCGGCGACCCGGCGGCGCATGCCCGTCAGGCCGGAGCCGCCCCGCTCGCCCGCCTCGGCCCCGCCGCGGCCCTCGTCCCGGACGAGGACGCGCAGACCGGCGGGGCGGCGGACGAGGGCGACGGAGGCGCGGGCGGCGCCGCTGTGCTTGGCGGCGTTGGTGAGGGCTTCGGCGACGACGAAGTACGCGGCGGCCTCGACGGCGGCGGGCGCGCGGGGGCCTTCGGGGCGCTGTCGGGCGGTGCGGGAGTCGACGGGGCGGGGTCGGGCGGTGCGGGAGTCGACGGGGCTGGGTCCGGCGGCGCGGCGGTCGGCGTAGTCCGCGCCGTCGTCCTGCCCGTCCAAGCCGTCCACCGACACCTCCACCTCCAGGCCGCTGCTCGCGGCGAGGGCCCTGACCGCCCCGGTGAGGCCGCGGTCGGTGAGGATCGGCGGGTGGATGCCGCGGACGACGTGCCGCAGCTCGGTCAGCGCCTCCTCGGCCTGGTCCTGGGCGTCGTCGAGCAGCTTGCGCGCGGTCGCGGGATCGGAGTCGTACGCCCGTCTGGCCAGGCCGATCCGCATGGAGAGGGCGACCAGCCGGGCCTGCGCGCCGTCGTGCAGGTCGCGTTCGATCCGTCGCAGCTCGGCGCCGTGCGCGGCGACCGCGCCCGCCCGGGTGGCGGTCAGCTGCTCGACACGGGCGGCGAGCACGGCGTCCCGGGCGGCGGACGGGGCCGGGGTGAGCAGCGCGCGCGACCAGTCGGCCTCCAGGTCGGCGAGCCTGCCGATCAGCGGCAGCACCAGCGGGCGGTGCCCCGCGAGCCCCGCCCACACGCCGTCGACCACCACCGCGCACACCCACACCACGAGCGAGGCGCACCACAGGAGCACGCCGTAGACGGCGTGCGCGGCGGCCCAGATCAGATCGCGGTGCGTGCCGGGGTCGATGACGGCGGTCCGCACGCGCGCGGGGAGGGGGCCTTCCAGCGGAAGGTACGCCTCCGGGACGGGCGTACCGGTTCTGGCGGCGGTACGGATCCGGTCCCGGCCCGCGAGCACGCGCAGCAGCAGCACGCTCTCGGGGAGGACGGCGGCGCCGATGACGGTGAGGGTGAGGACGGCGGTGAAGAGGACGACGCCGGCCATCAGCTGACAGAGCACGGCGAGCGCGGCCCCGGTCAGAAGATGCCACCAGGCCCGGGCCGCTTCCTTGATCGCCTCGCGCATCCCGCCAGGTTAGGCGGTGGCTCCTCGGCGGCACGGTGGTGCAGGCTCCACCATCGGTCCGGGTGCGGGCACCGCTGTGCGGCGACGGGGGCAGGACGAAGATCGAATCAGCACCTCGCGACGTCCCACGACCCCCACACCCCTGGAGATTCCCATGCGGTTCCTGCTCTGGCTGCTGCTCACGGCGGGCGTCCTCGCCAACGCCTACGTCAACACCTTCGCCGGCTGGACCGGCGCCGCGCACGTCACGGCGAGCGTCTGCTCGGGGGCGCTCGTGCTCGGTTCCGCGGTCGGCCTGTGGCTGACCCGCACCGGTGACGGGACCCGCGGCGCGGCCTGACGTCCGGTCGGCGGGGGTTGTCAGCGCACTGCCCCACAATGGAGGGCGTACCTGAGGAGGGGCAGACATGGCCGTATGGGACGACCTGGTCGGACAGGCGAAGGTCGAGGAACAGCTCGCGGCCGCCGCGCGCGACGCCGACGCGCTCGTGACCGCCCATGCCGCCGGAGCGCCCGCCCCCGAGGCGTCGAAGATGACCCACGCCTGGCTGTTCACCGGCCCGCCGGGTTCCGGGCGGGCGACGGCGGCGCGGGCGTTCGCCGCCGCGCTGCAGTGCGTGAGCCCCGACCGGGCCATGGGCGGGGTCCCGGGCTGCGGATTCTGCGACGGCTGCCACACGACGCTCGTCGGCACCCACGCGGACGTGGAGATCGTCCGTACGGACCTGCTGTCCATCGGTGTGAAGGAGACCCGCGAGCTCGTCCGGCGCGCCCAGCTCTCGCCGGCGGGCGGCCGGTGGCAGGTCATCGTCCTGGAGGACGCCGACCGGCTCACCGAGGGCGCGGGGAACGTGCTGCTGAAGGCCGTCGAGGAGCCCGCGCCGCGCACGGTCTGGCTGCTCTGCGCGCCCTCCCTGGAGGACGTGCTGCCGACGATCCGTTCCCGCTGCCGCCATCTGACCCTGCGGACGCCGCCGGTGGAGGCGGTGGCCGACGTGCTCGTGCGGCGCGACGGCATCGAGCCGGCGGCGGCGCAGGCCGCGGCCCGCGCGACCCAGGGGCACATCGACCGCGCCCGGCGGCTCGCCACGGACGAGCGGGCCCGGGCGCGCAGAGCCGTCGTCCTCAAGCTGCCGCTGCGGGTCGGGGACGTCGGCGGCTGCCTCAAGGCCGCGCAGGAGCTGGTCGACGCGGCGGCCGAGGACGCGAAGCAGGTCGCGGAGGAGGTCGACGTCAAGGAGACCGAGGACATGAAGGCGGCGCTCGGCGGGGGACAGGGCGGGCGGATGCCGCGCGGTACCGCCGGTGCGATGAAGGAGCTGGAGGAGCGGCAGAAGCGGCGCAAGACGCGTACCCAGCGCGACAGCCTGGACCTCGCGCTCACCGACCTCACCGGCTTCTACCGTGACGTCCTCGCGCTCCAGCTCCGCTCGCGCTCGGCCATCGCCAACGTGGACGTGCGGGACGCGCTGGAGCGGATCGCCGGGGACACGACCCCGGAGCGGACGCTGCGCCGCATCGAGGCGATCCTGGCCTGCCGGAACGCCCTCGACAGGAACGTGTCACCGCTGCTCGCGGTGGAGGCGATGACGATGGCGCTCCGCGACTAGGGCGTGTCTGACGAGCTGTGGACGTTGTCCACAGGCATCCCGGACGATTGGACACGTTCCGTACTCGTGCGGATACGCTCCGGGGATGGACTCCAGGCGTTTGCTCCGTACGTCCGCCACAGCCCTCGCGGCCGCCGGACTGATCCTCTCCGGTTGCACGGGCGGAAGCGACGCCGCCGCGTCCCGTACGACGACATCGGCCGCCCGCGCCTCCGGCTCGGCCTCGGCCGCGCCCGAGGGCGAGGCGCTGAAGAGGTACTACGGACAGCGGCCGAAGTGGCGGGACTGCGGTGTGGCGGGCTTCCAGTGCGCGACGCTGCTCGCCCCGCTCGACTACGCGAAGCCGGACGGCGGTGACGTCGAGCTGGCGGTCTCGCGGATCCGGGCGACCGGCCCGGGGAAGCGGCTCGGTTCGCTCCTGGTCAACCCCGGCGGGCCCGGCGGATCGGCCGTCGGCTACCTCCAGGGGTACGCGGGCATCGGCTACCCCGCACCCGTCCGCGCCCGCTACGACATGGTGGCCGTCGACCCGCGCGGGGTCGCCCGCAGTGAGCCGGTCGAGTGCCTGACGGGCCCGCGGATGGACGCGTACACGCAGGTGGACCAGACGCCCGACGACGCGGCGGAGACCAACGCGCTGAGCGCGGCCTTCAAGGAGTTCGCGGCGGCCTGCGAGAAGCGCTCGGGGAAGATCCTGCCGCACGTCTCCACGGTCGAGACGGCCCGGGACATGGACATCCTGCGGGCGGTGCTCGGCGACGAGAAGCTCTCCTACGTGGGGGCGTCGTACGGCACGTTCCTCGGCGCCACCTACGCCGAGCTCTTCCCCGGCCGTGTCGGCCGCCTGGTCCTCGACGGGGCGATGGACCCGTCCCTGTCCGCGCTCGACCTCAACCGCGACCAGACCGCCGGCTTCGAGACGGCCTTCCGGGCCTTCGCCGCCGACTGCGTCCGGAAGCCGGACTGCCCGCTCGGCACGGAGTCGGTCGCGGCGGCCGGCGAGGCGCTGCGGGCGTTCTTCCGCGACGTGGACGCGAAGCCGGTGCCGACGGGCGAGAGTCGCGAGCTCGGCGAGTCCCTGGCGACGACGGGCGTGATCGCGGCGATGTACGACGAGGGCGCCTGGCCCCAGCTGCGGGAGGCCCTCACCCGGGCGATCGGCGGCGAGGGCTCGGCCCTGCTGGCCCTGGCCGACAGCTACTACGAGCGGGAGGCGGACGGCACGTACGCCAACCTGATGCCCGCCAACGCCGCCGTGAACTGCCTCGACCTGCCGGCCGCCTACGCCGGTCCCGCAGAGGCCGAGAAGGCGGTCCCGTCCTTCGAGAAGGCCTCCCCGGTCTTCGGCGAGGGCCTCGCCTGGGCGGCCCTGAACTGCACCTACTGGCCCGAGCGGCCCACCGGCAGCCCCCACCGCATCACCGCCGACGGAGCCGCCCCGATCCTCGTCGTCGGCACCACCCGCGACCCGGCCACCCCGTACAAGTGGGCCCGCTCCCTGGCCGACCAGCTCTCCTCCGGAACCCTCCTGACCTACGAGGGCGACGGCCACACGGCGTACGGCCGGGGCAGCGACTGTGTCGACACGGCCATCAACGCGTACCTCCTGGAAGGCACTCCTCCGCAAGACGGAAAGCGCTGCTCATAGCCATGATCCGGAGGTGGTCGGAGCACCCCCGGAAACTGTGTAGACTTGGCGGCGCTGCTGCACCCAACATGGGTCTGCACGGCAAGCCGCCTTAGCTCAGCTGGCCAGAGCAACGCACTCGTAATGCGTAGGTCTCGGGTTCGAATCCCGAAGGCGGCTCGGAATTACCCCAGGACTCACTCGCCGTGACCTGGGGTTTTTTCATGCCCGGGCGGTGCGCGTCGCGTGTCGGGAACGCCGTGGGAACGGCTTGCGTGAGCGATGCGTGAGCGGAGGGGCTGGCAGCCCCTCTTCGCGGCCTTCTTGGCCTTGGCCTCCTTCTTTCGCTTGGCTTTCGCCTTCTGGGCCTTCTGGGCCTTCTGGGCCTTCTTTGCCTCCTTGGCAGCCGGATCGGCGGGAGGCCCGGCGGCCGTACCTACCCGACCGTCCCGACCTGGGCGTGAGCCTCTCGCATTCCTCCGGCTGGGTCGCCGCGGCCGTCGGCAGGAACCGCGACGTCGGAGTCGACGTACAGACCCCGGCGCCCGTGGGCGACCGCCTGCTGCGTTTCTGCTGCTCGCCCGACGACGCCGACGCGCTGTCCGCGCTGCCCGAGGCCCGGCGCAGACGCGAGCTCGCGAGCGGCGGGTGTTCCGACAGGTGGGCGCCGGTGGCGGTGGCGGATCGTGAGCCCGTAGAACACCAGGACAACCGGTCGGGGAACGAGAGGGCAGCATGAGCGCCACTGAAGAAGCCGTGGAAGCCGTGGAAGCTGAAGAAGGCGTGGAAGCCGTGGGAGCCGGCGGCGAAGCGGCGGGCGGCGGGTACCTGGGCGTCACCGAGCGGACCCGGCTGCGGCGGATGCGGGACAAGGGCAGTCACCGGCGGGCCGATCTGGACGCCGTGCTCGCCGCCGGCTTCCTCTGCCACCTCGGGGTGCCCGTCGACGGGACGACGATGGTCGTGCCCACCGTGTACGGCGTGGACGGCGACCGGATCTACCTCCACGGCTCGGTCGCCAGCCGCAGTCTGGTCCAGTCCCCCGACACCACCGTCTGCGTCACGGTCACGCATGTCGACGGTCTCGTCCTCGCCCGTTCCGTCTTCGAGCACAGTGTCAACTACCGCTGCGCGATGATCTACGGCATACCGCGGATCGTGACCGATCCGGACGAGAAGCTCCGCGGGCTGCGGGCGCTCACCGAGCAGAGCTCGCCGGGGCAGTGGGAGTACGTGCGGAAGCCCAGCCGCAAGGAGCTCGCCGCGACCTCCGTCCTCGCGCTCGACCTCACCGAGGCCTCGGTGAAGATCAGCAGCGGGCCGCCGGACGACGGTGAGTCCGAGGACGCGGCGCTCGGGCTGTGGGCGGGTGTCCTGCCCATCGTGACCACCTTCGGCGAGCCGGTCACCGACCCCGTCCTGCCGGAGGGCTTCGCCCCGCCCGCGCATGTCGCCGAGCGCGCCGGGCGCGTGCTGGGGGAGTGACGGCGTTCAGGTCGCGGCGGTGTTCTCCGCCAGGGCCTGGACGGTCAGGCGGCGGCGGTGTTCTCCGCCAGGTCCTGGACGGTCAGGCGGCCGAGGTGGCCCTCGTCCGCCAGGACGTCGACCGAGGTGACCCGGCCGTCGAGCACGGTGAAGGAGAAGACCGTGTCCGGCCGTCCGCCGCGGGTCAGGGCCAGGCCCGCCGCCCCGTCCACCAGGGCCGGGCGGGCCTTCCGGGCTCGCGCGGCGAGGGCCGGCGCCACCGCCCCCGCCCCGTGCGCGGGCCGGACCCCCGCCCGTACGGCGGAGGGGTCGGCCCGCAGCGCCACGTCCGGGTCGAGGAGCGCGCGCAGCGCCTCGGAGTCCCCGGCCCGCGAGGCCGCCAGGCAGGCGGCGACGGTCTCCCGTTGGCGTGCCGGGTCGGGTGCTGGCATCTCCTCGCTGCCTCGCACCCGCTGCCGGGCGTGGGCGGCGAGCTGACGGGCGGCGGCCGGGGTGCGTTCCAGGGCGCGGGCGATCTCCTCGTACGGGAGGTCGAACAGGTCGTGGAGGACGAAGGCGAGCCGCTCGGGCGGGGTGAGCGCGTCCAGGGCCGTCATGAGGGCGGTATCGGGGTCCGCCGGGTCGTGACGGACGGGGTCCGAGGGGTCCCAGGGATCCCAGGGGGCTGTCCGACGGGTCTCGCGAGCGCGGAGTCGTGCCAGGCAGATCCGGGCCAGGGCGTCGAGCACCTGCCCGCCGGTGACGGGCGGCCGGGCCGTCTCCCGTACGGGGACGGGGGCGGCCCGTACGGACGCCCCTGCCGACTCCCGTACGGACGCCCCTGCCGACTCCCGTACGGACTCCCCTGACGACTCGCGTACGGACTCCCCTGACGACTCGCGTACGGACGCCCCTGCCGACTCGCGTACGGACGCCCCTGCCGACTCGCGTACGGACTTCTCCGCCGGCTCGCGTACGGACGCGCGCACCGCCTCCCGCACCGCTTCCCGTACGGCGTCCCGCACCGCCTCCTCGGCCTCGTCGGGCGAGCCGAGCATCCGGTACGCGACGGCCTTCAGGCGCGGCTCGCGCTCCTCCGCGCGAGCCGCGAGGACCTCGTCGTCATCCACCGGTCGTGACCTCCGTGAGGGCGGCTCAGGGCCTGTACCGCGAACCGGGCGCCGACTAGTCGCCGTGGCCCGTGCCGCCGCTGCCGAAGCCGCCGCTGGAGATCCCGCCCCACTTGCGCTTCTCCTCGCTCGGCGGGTCCGGCGAGGTCTCGGTGCCCGAGGTGCCGGAGTCCTTGAGCTGGTAGGGCATGAGGCGGTGTTCGCCGTCGGTGTGCGGCATCTCCGCCGGCCTGCGGTACTCGGACATCTCGCCGGGCGGCCGTTCGGTCTCCGGCCGGTGCGGCTGTTCCTCCGGTTTCGGGGGCGCGGGCTCGCGGTTGCGGATCCGGTAGCCGAGCCAGAACGCGCCGATGAGGACGGCGACGAGGACGAGCCCGCCGAGGACCTGTCCCAGGCCTGCCTGCCAAACTCCAGCGGCCAGGACGTCTGCTGCGCCGAGAGTGTTCATACTTCAGGATTACCCGATTCCGCTTTTGGGACCCGTCGGGCGGGGGACCACCTCAAGGATTTCGTCGGCGATCCGCTGAAACATTTCCTCACCTCCGTCGCGTCAATGAGGTGTACGGCGACCACGCCACGTGACCGCGACAGAAGGGAGGGGCATGAGAAAGTCCCGCGCGGACGAGTTCCTGGAGTTCGCCTCCGCACGCACGGGGCACCTGTTCCGCATGCCTGCTGACCAGCGGCGACACCCACCTCGCCGAGGACCTCACGCAGGAGACGCTCGGCCGGATGTACGCCCTGTGGGGCCGCATGGCACGGATCGGCAACCCCGCCGCGTACGCCCAGACCGTGCTCGTCCGCACGTTCCTCAGCCACCAGCGGCGCCGCTCCGCCACGGAGCGCCCCCTCGGCGAGCTGCCCGACCGCGCCCCCGAGAACGGCGAGGACCCGGCACTCCGGATCGCGCTGCTCGACGCGCTGGCCGGGCTCGCGCCCAAGGACCGGGCGGTCGTGGTGCTGCGGTACTGGGAGGACCGCAGCATCGAGGAGACCGCCGACGCCCTGCACGTCAGCTCCGCGGCGGTCCGCACCCGCTCCGTACGGGCACTGGCCAAGCTGCGGGAACGGCTCGGCGGCAGCATCGCCGAGTTCGCCACGCGCTGACCCGCACGCCTCCGCTCCTCCCCCTCCATCAGACTTCTCACCCACGAACCGGAAACGGTGGTTTCGGCATGCCTCAGAACGAACGTTCCCCGCACGAGGGCTTCGAGGAAGAGCTCGGCTCGGTCCTGCGCAGCACGGGCGAAGCCTTCTCCGTCGACGGTCGGCAGGAACTCGTCTCCGGTGGACTCACCCGCGGCCGGCGCCGCCTGGCGCGCCGCCGCCTCGCGGTGACCGGCGGCGCCCTCGCGCTCGCCGCCGTCGGCATCGGCGGTGTGTACGGCGGGTCGCTGCTCGGCACCGGCGGCAAGTCGACAGCCGCCGATGTGGCCGCGGCCCCCAAGCCGACCACCGCCACCGCCGAGCCCACGCCGCTGAGCCCGGAGGAGAAGCGGCGCCAGGAGATGAAGATCCGGGAGGCGCAGCTCCCGGTCAAGGACATCGCGGCCGTCCTCCAGTCCAACACCCCCGCGGGGACGTGGCAGTTCGAGAACCTGGACGGCATGGGCCAGCACGCCCTCGGGATCTACGACGACGGCAACGGCAAGGCCTCCGTCTCCGTCGGTTTCCAGCGCGCCGCCCCGGGCGACGGCGAGGCCGGCTCGGGCCAGGTCACGTGCCCGAGCAAGGTCCACGTCGACTTCGACAGCTGCGACGAGGACAAGCTGCCGGGCGGTGGCCGGCTGATGGTCATCCAGGGGTACGAGTACCCCGACCGGCGCGAGGAGACCAAGAACTGGCGGGCGGTCCTGCTCACCAAGGACGGCTTCCTGATCAACGCGAGCGAGTACAACGCCGCCGCCGAGAAGGGCGCCGCGATCAGCCGCGAGAACCCGCCCTTCACCGCCGCCCAGCTGAAGGCCATCGTCACCGCCGACGACTGGGGGCCGCTGCTCGCGCGGCTGCCCGCGCTCCCGAAGACGGACACCTCCCCGGAATCGGCCTCCCGGGCACCCAAGGAGGCGAGCGGTCCCGCCATCCAGGCCACCCTGCGCGGCCTCCTGCCCGAGGGCCTTCAGGTGACGGACAAGGGCGGCGACTCCGGCTACGGCTTCATGGTCGTCGACGACGGCAAGGGGAAGAGCCTTCTGGAGATCAACGTCCAGCCGAACATGGGCGACGTGGCCGGCCACATCGCCGCCGGCGGCACCACCCTGCCCGACGGCCGCATGGTCAAGCTCACCCAGCAGGCCGGGGAGAAGGGCGGCGCCGGTGTCGTCTGGTGGAACGTCGACACCATCACCCCCGAGGGCTTCCGGGTCGTCGTCTCCGCCTTCAACACCGGTGCGCAGCACGACGACGCCACGCGCGCCGAGCCCGCGCTGACGATGGAGCAGCTGAAGACGCTCGCGCTGAGCCCGAGGTGGCAGACGCTGCCCTCGAACTGACACCAGGGCGAACGGGGGAGGGGGAGAAGGGGTGGTGGGCCGCGGGCCGCCACCCCCTTCTTCTTCCCCGTCTGCTTGGCGTCCGCGTACCGCTCTGTTCGGCGTCCCCGTACCGCTCTACTTGGCGTCCGCGTACCGCTCGACCGTCGCCGTCGTGAACGGGAACCGCACCGGCGTCTCCCCGAACGCGATCCGCCCCGCCTCGTCCCCGGCCTCCCTGATCGCGGCCGTGACCGCCTCCGCCTCCTCCGCCGGGCAGTGCACGATCACCTCGTCGTGCTGGAAGAAGACCAGCTCCGCCCGCATCCCCCGGAGGGAGCGCCGCAGCGCCGCCAGCATCAGCAGCGCCCAGTCGGCGGCGCTGCCCTGCACGACGAAGTTACGGGTGAACCGGCCGCGCGCCCGGGCGTTCCCCGAGGCGTACCCCGGGACGAACTCTCCGTCCTCCGACGCCGGTTCGCCGCCCTCCTGGGGCAGTCCCGCCTCGTCGTCGTCACCCGCGCCGACCGCCTTCGGGCTGGTCCTGCCGAGCCAGGTCCGGACGAGCCGGCCCTCCTCGCCCGCCTTCGCCGCGTCGTCGACATAGGCCACCGCGCGCGGGAAGCGGCGCCGCAGCGCCGCCAGGTTCTTCAGGCCGTCGCCGCTGGTCTGCCCGTAGATCGCGCCGAGCAGCGCGATCTTGGCGTGGTCGCGGTCGCCGGAGAAGGCCCGGTCCGACAGCCGTCTGTACAGGTCGTCGGGGTGGCCCGCGACCTCCATCAGGCCCGGATCCCGGGAGATCGCGGCGAGGACCCGCGGCTCCATCTGGTCGGCGTCGGCGACGACGAGCCGCCAGCCCTCGTCGGCGACCACCGCCCGCCGGATCACCTTCGGGATCTGCAGCGCCCCGCCGCCGTTGGTCGTCCAGCGCCCGCTGACCGTGCCGCCCGGCAGGTACTCGGGCCGGAAACGGCCGTCGCGGACCCAGTCGGCCAGCCAGGACCAGCCGTGCGCCGTCCAGATCCGGTAGAGCTTCTTGTACGCGATCAGCGGCTTCACCGCCGGGTGGTCGATCTCCTCCAGCTCCCAGCGGCGGGTCGACTTCAGCCGGATGCCGGCCTGCTGGAAGGCCTTCACCACATCGGCGGGCAGATCCGGCCGGACCCGCCGCCCGAACGCCGCGGACACCTCGTCCGCGAGCTCGGCGAGACGGCGCGGCTCGCCCCCGCCCGCGTACCGCTCGCCGAGCAGTTCGTGCAGCAGGTCCCGGTGCACGTCCGCCCGCCACGGCAGCCCGGCCTTGTGCATCTCGGCGGCGACCAGCATCCCCGCCGACTCGGCGGCCGTGAGCAGCCGCATCCTGCCCGGGTGCTCGGCCCGGTCGTGGCGGGCGAGCTGCTCCGCGTAGACCGCGAGGAGCCCCTCGAAGGGCAGGGAGACGACGGGCCTCGGCTCGAAGAGCGAGTCCTGCGAACCGGGCTCGGCGCTGCGCTGCGGCGGATCGGGCGGTACGGGAGCGTTCCGCAGGCGCGCCCAGGCCGCCGCCGCCGAACGCGGCTCCCCGAGCCGTCCCTCGTGCCCGAGGAGGAGCTGCTCGGCGTCCTCCATGTCGTAGCACCGCTCGACCCGTACCCCGGCGGCGAGCAGCCGGGGATACACCTCGGCCGTCGACCGCCACACCCAGCGGGCCACGTCGGGCCGGTCCCGCACGGCCGCCACCAGGTCCGGCTCGCGCCGCACCTCCCCGGCGGGCAGCCCGTCCCGGCCGAGGGGCACGAGCAGCGCTCCGTCCCCCTCCGCCTCGGCGGCCAGCGCCCACCTCTCGCTCATGGGTGCGAGTCTGGCACCCGCCACTGACAGCGCCCGTGAGGCAGGCCGGGACCGGTGCTCCCGCGCCTACGCCGCCGCGTGGAACAGCGCCGCGGCCTCGCCGCGCGAGCCGACGTCCAGCTTGTTCAGGATGTTCGCCACGTGGAACTTCACCGTCGACTCGCTGATGTGGAGCTCCTCCGCGATCCGCCGGTTCCGGTGCCCGAGCGCCAGGTGCCGCAGCACCTCCACCTCCCGCTCGCCGAGCCCGGTCAGCGGGTGCGCCGCCTCGACCGGCGCCTCCGGGGTCGCCAGCGGGACGACCGCCGTGATCGTCGTGCCCCAGCCCGGCACCGCGTCCATGTCGAGCCGCCCGCCGAGCACCTCCAGACGGTCCCGGATGCTGCCCGCGCCCAGGTCGCAGGGGGCCAGGGCGCCCGCCCCGTCGTCCCGCACCGAGGCCCTCAGCTCGTGCTCGGTGAGCTGCCAGCCGACGTGGACCCGGCGCACCGAGTCCTGCTCCAGGACGATCAGGAGCAGCGCCCGGACGATCGCCCGTGCGCTGTGCGCCACGTCCGCCGCGAGCGAGCGGTCCGGTCCGGCGCGCCCAGGTCGAGCCGGACCGCGCTGTGCCGCAGCATCGGCCGCAGCTCGCCGGCGAGCCGCTCGAAGGCGTCGCCGGCGGGCTCCTCCGCGACCTGCCGGTCCCGGCGCTGCTCCGCCCGCATCTCGATCAGCGCGGTGGCGGCCAGGTCGGTCGCGGTCGTCCGGGCCGTCGTGTCGTCGAGGGCCCGGCTGCGCAGCACCCCGAGGACACCGGAGAGCGCCGCCGCGTGCGCGGTCGACAGCTCCGCGATGACCCGGGCCCGGGTGTCGGCCGCCGCGCGCGAACGGGCCAGGGCCCCCGGCAGGGCCTCCGCCGCGAACCGGTCGAAGTGGCTGGTCACCAGGTGCCACAGGGCCTGCGCGACGGCCAGTCCGGCCGCGTCCGCCGGGGCGGCGCCGTCCTCCCGTACGAGCACGAGGACCGACCCGCGCCGGGTCGCGTCGCTCTTCACGGCGACGACCTCGCGCTCACGCCCGCCGATCGTCGCGACGCCCTGCCAGGGGCTCCCGGGGACGCCCGCCAGGAGCAGCGGCGTCAGTTCGGCGGCGGTCAGCCCCGCCGAACCGCCGAGGGCCTTGAAGGGGGAGTGCGCGCAGTGGGTGGAGAGTTCGGCGGCGTCCTCGTGCGGGATCAGCGGGGCGAGGGCGGCCGAGACCTTGGGGAGAATCTCGCCGAGCGGCTGCCGGAGGATCTCGTACGCGGAGGTCAGGGTGAGCGCGTCCATGCGATGCAGCGTAGTCGGCGGAGGGGCGGGCCCGGCCGGTCTTTCGGCCAGGTGGGACTGGCCGTTGGGAGGGCGGGGAGGGGAGGGTGTCGGGCGCAGGCTGGAGCACGTCGAGGAACGAACAAGAGACGTGAACGGGCAGCGCTGGAGGCTGACATGGAAGCGATCGTGTACGAGGAGTTCGGCGGCCATGACGTGCTGCGGCACGAGTCCGGGGTCGCGGTGCCGGAGCCGGGGCCCGGCGAGGTCCGGGTCAAGGTGGCGGCCGTGGGCGTCAACCCCGTCGACTGGAAGCGGCGTCACGGCTGGGTCGAGGCGTTCTACCCGACGACCTTCCCCGCCGTCCCCGGCCTGGAGTTCGCCGGCACCGTCGACGCGCTCGGCGAGGGCGTCACCGACCTGGCCGTCGGCGACGAGGTCCTCGGCTGGACGAAGACCGGCGCCTACGCCCAGTACGCCATCGCCGGCACGGTCGCTCCCAAGCCCGCCGGGCTCTCCTGGGAGGCCGCCGCGAGCCTGCCGGTGGCCGGGGAGACGGCCCAGCGGGTCCTGGACCTGATCGGGGCGCGGCGGGGCGAGACGCTCTTCCTGCACGGGGCGGCGGGTGTCGTCGGCTCGGTGGCCGTCCAGCTCGCCGTCGCGGCCGGGATCACGGTCGTCGGCAGCGCGTCGGAGTCCAACCACGCCTACCTCAGGGAGCTCGGCGCGACCCCGGTGGCGTACGGGGACGGTCTGGCCGACCGTGTCAGGGCCGCCGCGCCGGACGGCGTCGACGCGGTCTTCGACGCGGCCGGGCACGGCGTGCTGCCGGTCGCGATCGAGCTCCTGGGCGGGGAGGGGATCGCGGACAAGCGGCGGATCGCGACGATCGCGGCGACGGACGCGGCGGAGTACGGGATCGCCTTCTCCGGCGTCAGCGGCGCCCCGGACGCCGTACGCGCCGTGCTCACGGCCCAGGCCCGGCAGGCGGTGGAGGGCACCCTCGCGGTCCGGCTCGCCGACACGCTTCCCCTGAAGGAGGCGGCCCGGGCCCAGGAGCTGAGCGAATCGGGCCACGTGCGGGGCAAGTTGGTCCTGGTCCCGTAAGGGTGTCGCGCCCCGCCCGAATGTCGGTGGAGGCTGTCGGCGGAGGGTGAGACGATCCGTCCGCCGTGAGGCCAGGATCCGACCGTGGAAGGCGACGACGACGATGATGTACGCGATACCGCTGGGAGACGACGGCGCGGAGCTGCGCCCGCTCGAACCGTGGCAGGCCGAGGAGTTCCTGGCGCACATGGACCGGGGGCGGGAGTTCATCGGCGCCCGCAACGGCCTTCCCGACGTCGTGACCGACCTGGAGTCGAGCCGGGCCTTCCTCCGGCTGTACGCGGAGAAGGTGGCGGCCGACACGGGCCGGATCTGCGGCATCTGGTCCGGGGAGGGGACGCTCGTCGGCGCCGTCATCCTCCGGACGCTGGACACCGCGAGCGGCAGGGCCGAGGCGGGCTGCTGGCTGGAACCGGCCGGGGTCGGCAAGGGCCTGGTGACCCGGGCCGCGCGGGCGCTCATCGACTGGGCGATCGAGGTGCGGGGGATCCGCCGCGTGGAGTGGGTGGTCTCCTCCGTCAACGAGCCGAGCATCGCCGTCGCCCGGCGCCTCGGCATGACCCGGGACGGCGTCCTGCGCGAGAGCTACGCCTACCGGGGCGAGGTGTACGACGAGGAGGTCTGGTCGGTCCTCGCGCCGGAGTGGCGGGCGGCGAAGCCGGCGGACTCGGCTCCGTAGGGCTCCCTCGGGGTCGGTAGGGGCTCTACGCGCGCGTGCGCTCCGAAAGGCTCAGTGGGGCTCTACGCGCGCGTGCGCTCCGAAAGGCTCAGTGGGGCTCTCCGCGCGTGCGCTCCGCAGGCTCTACGCGCGCGTGGAACCCGACTGCCCGCCCGCGCGCGTGGAGGGGCGGTGACCCGGCTCCGACCCATGTCACCGCCCCGTGTCCCACCATCGCCGCTCAGCGCGTGAGCCGCCACGCGGGCAGGGCCGACGCGGCGACCGCGACCGTCGCGCACACCGCCGCCGCCGCGCCGACCGTGGCCCAGGGCAGGACCAGGGCCACCGGCGCCGAGAGCGAGGCCAGGCCCGCCCCCAGGGTGCCGAGGACGGCCGCCGTCACCGCGAGACCGAGCACGGCTCCGATCGCGGTGGCGAGCACCGCCTCGCCCGTGACCACCCGCAGGATCTGGGCCCGGGTGGCGCCGGCCAGCCGGAGGGAGGCCAGCTCCCCGCCGCGTACGGAGGTCGCCATCAGGAGCGTGTTGGCGAGGCCGATCACCGTGTAGACGAGGGCGATGCCGAGGACCAGGATCAGGCCGAGCCGGGTCTGCGGACCGCTCGCCGGACGGTCGGCCGCCGCC
Organism: Streptomyces sp. NPDC055103; assembly: GCF_053607625.1. NCBI lineage: Bacteria > Bacillati > Actinomycetota > Actinomycetes > Kitasatosporales > Streptomycetaceae > Streptomyces > Streptomyces sp. NPDC055103. The sequence goes on along the minus strand of NZ_JBSGTX010000046.1, from coordinate 34,528 downwards.
CACGCGTCGGCGGTCCTGACGGTCCCCCCGCTCGCCGCCAGGGCCCGCGCCGCCGCCGCGCCGCCGCCGCGCGCCTCGATCCGGTCGAGCGGGGCGCCCGGGGCGTGCGCCCGGGTGACGTACGGTCCGTTGTCGCCGGTCCCGAGCGCGAGGACGGCTACGATCCGGAGCCGTACGGGACCGCTCCCGTCCGCGCGCCAGATCTCGACGCTCTCGCCGACCCGGTGCCGCTCGAACTCCTCGTTGACGACGATCGACCGGTCGTCGAGATCCCGCAGGTCCCCCGCGACCAGGGGCAGCCGGGCCAGCTCGGCGAAGGCCGCCGGGTCGGCGACCGCCCGCGCCCCGTACTTCACGACGGCCTCGCCCCCGTCCCGTACGAAGAGCGAGGTCGACGCGGTGGGGGAGAGAACGGCGCCCGCCGGAACTCCGGCCGTCACCGGCTTCAAGCCTGCCCCGCTCACCACGTACTGAGCGGCCGTCTGCTCCCGAGCCTCGACGCCCCTGGTCCGCGTGACGCTCGCCGCCGACCCGAAGAGCGTCCCGGCGAGCGCCACGGTCACGAGGACGGGCGCGGCGACGGCGGCGGTCCGGCGTACGGAGGCGGCGCTGTTCTCCCGTACGAGCGTCCCCACCGCCCCGCGCGGCCGCAGCAGTCGCGCCACGGGCCGGACCAGGAGCGGGGAGAGCAGGGCGACGCCGCCGATCAGGAGCATCGGGAGGGTCGTGTACGTCTTCCGCTTCAGCAGCTCCGACGGTTCGGTGACGCCCGTCCAGGCGAGCAGCCCGAGCCCCGTGAGCAGCAGTCCCGTGCCGAGCAGGGCCCGGCCGAGCGGCAGGACGTCGGTGTCGACGTCCGCCTCGCGCAGTGCGGCCGTCGGGCCGACCTTCCCGGCCCGGCGGGACGCGGCGACGGCCCCGGCGAGGGCGACGGTCAGGCCCGTCCAGAAGGCGAGGTGGAAGGGCCAGACGGCGTCGCCGACGGCGAACCACTCGGGTGCGAGGCCGCCGTCGACGAGCGTCCGGGCCAGCAGGGGCGCGCCGGCGGCGCCGAGCGCGCAGCCGGTGGCGGAGGCGAGTACACCGAGCACGGTCGCCTCGGCGAGGAGCATCCGCCGGACCTGCCCGGGGGTGGCTCCGGCGGTGCGGAGCAGGCCGAACTCGCGGCGCCGCAGGGCGACGGCGAAGGCGAAGGTGGAGGCGACGACGAAGACGGAGACGAAGGCGGTGACGCCGCCGGTGGTGCCGAGGAGGGCGTTCAGGCCGACGAGGGCCTGGGCGTCCCGCTCGGGGTCGGGATCGGCGCGCCGTCGTTCGTCGCCGGTGAGGACCTGGGCGCGGTCGCCGACCAGGGCACGGACCTCGGCGGCGGGGGCGTCGACGCCGACGGCGTCGGGACCGCCGGAGGTGGTGAGGGGCCACCGGTTGCCGAGCTCGCGGAGCAGTTCTTTGTCCACAGGCTGTGGACGGTCGAGCCGCTGCGACACGGGGACGGTGTCGGGCCCGCGCCGCACGTCGAGCGTCAGCCGGTCCTGACCCTGCACGACGACGGGCGAGGAGGCGAACCGCTGGGGAGAACGCTCGGGCGCGTGAAAGGTGGCGGAGAGGCCGAGGCCCGTCGTCGTGAGCAGCCCGACGCCGAGGGCGAGGGCGAGGAATCCGCCGAGGAAGGAGGCCCAGCGGGCCCGGATACCGCTGAGGACGACGATCAGCATGCGAGGCTCCTCGCGGGGGTCGCGGGGGTCGCGGGGGTCGCGGGGGTCGCGGGGCTCGCGGGGCTCGCGGGGCTCGCGGGGCTCGCAGGGCTCGCAGGGCTCGCAGGGCTCGCAGGGCTCGCAGGGCTCGCAGGGCTCGCAGGGCTCGCGGGGCTCGCAGGGCCAGCAGGGCCAGCAGGGCCAGCAGGGCCAGCAGGGCCAGCAGGGCCACCGGGGCCACCGGGGCTCGCAGGGGTCACCGACGCCTCAAGTCCCGCCATCCGGGCCGCGACCGACTCCACCGTCGGCGCCGTCAGTTTGCCCGCGAGGCGGCCGTCGACCAGGAACACCACCCGGTCCGCGCGCGCCGCCGCCACCGGGTCGTGGGTGACCATGACGATCGTCTGGCCGTCCTCGTCGACGAGCCGGCGCAGCATGGCCAGCACCTCACGGCTCGTCGTCGAGTCGAGCGCGCCCGTCGGCTCGTCGCCGAAGAGGACGGCCGGCCGGGTGATCAACGCCCGCGCGATCGCAACCCGTTGCTGCTGCCCGCCGGAGAGCTCGCCTGGCCGGTGCCGCTCCCGCCCGGCGAGCCCGACGCGGGCGAGCGCCTCCCTCACCTCCGTACGGGACGGGCGGTGGCCGGCGAGACGGAGCGGCAGGGCGACGTTCTGCGCGGCCGTCAGGCTGGGCAGCAGGTTGAACGACTGGAAGACGAAGCCGATGCGGTCCCGCCGCAGCAGGGTCAGCCGCCGCTCGCTCAGCCCCTCCAGGGCGGTGCCGCCCACCTCCACGCTCCCGGACGTGGGCCGGTCGAGCCCGGCCGCGCACTGGAGCAGCGTGGACTTGCCGGAGCCCGAGGGGCCCATGACGGCGGTGAAGGTCCCGGCGGTGAAGTCGAGGTCGACGCCGTCGAGTGCGCGGACGTCTCGGTGGTGGCGGGCGAGCCCTCGGAGCCGTACGGCGGTCGTGTTCGTGTCCGTGGTCGTCGTCATGGCTCAAGCGAACCGTTTCCGCCCCCGCCGATCACGACCACTGCCGGGCGTCCAGGGGGTAGGGCCAGGCCTACCCCTCGCGTAGGGCGGTGTCGTGCTCCCCGTACCCGGCGGCGGCATGAGCCCCCCGGGGACCTGGGACGGTGACGGCCGGGACCGCTGAGACCATCGTGGGGTGAGAGTGAAGACGGCGGAAGGAGGCGCATCGATGTCCGAAGGGCACACACCCCGCCGCAGGTGGAGTACGCGCTGACCGAGACCGGCCACAGCATGACGCACCTGATCAAGCAGCTGATCGACTGGTCGCCCGACCACCGTGCGGTGATCGCCCGGTCGCGCGAGGAATGGGACACGAGGACGGCGTGAGCAGCACCACCACCATCGACAAGGCCTTCGAGGCGCTGTACGCGAGGGACGACGACTCGCTCGACACGGCGGCCTCGCTCCTCGCCGCCGACCGCGGCGCGGACGCGGAACTGACCCGGCGCGGCGAGGAGTTCGTCCGGACGCTGTGGGGGAGGGGCTGGCAGCCGGCGGACCTGATCCGTACGGCCCGCCGCGAGCTCTCCGACGAGCACGTCCGCCTCCTCTCGGCCCTGATCAGGGCCGAGACGGCCGGTTACGAGCGGCTGCCCCACCGGTGGCAGGCCCAGCTCGACGAGCTGGAGCCCGGCACCGTCCGGCCGGCCGACCGCTTCTCGTACGCGACGACCGTCCTGGAGCTGTACCGCATCCTGGTCAGGCTGCCGAGGCTCGACGCCGTCGGCCCGGTCCCGGGGGAGGTGCTGCCGCCGGCGACCGCCGGGGAGCCGCGCATGCTCGGCCGGATCAGGGCGCTGCTCGCGAAGGCGGAGGCGACCGGCTACCCGGAGGAGGCGGAGGCGCTCACGGCCAAGGCCCAGGAGCTGATGGCGCGGCACAGCCTGGACGAGGCGACGCTCGCGGCGGGCGCCCCGTCGCCCGAGACGCCCGGCGCGATCCGGATCGGCGTGGAGCCGCCGTACGAGCAGGCGAAGGCGATCCTGCTGGACGCGGTGGCGACGGCGAACCACTGCCGGGCGGTGTGGAACGAGGCGTACGGCTTCTCCACGGTGGTCGGCTTCGAGGCGGACCTCGACCCGGTGGAGCTGCTGTACACGTCGCTGCTCGTGCAGGGGACGGCGGCGATGACGCGGGCGGAGGCGGAGCAGCGGGCCGGCGGCCGCAAGCGCACGAAGTCCTTCCGCCAGTCCTTCCTCCTCGCCTACGCCAACCGGCTGGGCACCCGCCTCTCGGCGACGTCCCGCCGGGTCGCGGCCGAGGCCCCGACGCTCCTCCCGGCCCTCGCCTCCCGCGACCTCGCGGTCACGGCCCGCACGGACGAGCTCTTCCCGGAGACCCGGGCGACCAGGGTCCGCGCGGCCTGGGACGAGGACGGCTGGAACCACGGCGCGACGGCGGCGGACAAGGCCGGTCTCCACCCGAACCGCCGCCACCTGCCCTAGCTAGGAGGGCGACGGTGTGAAATGCCCGGTTGATGGCGGTTCGCGGATACGCTCGGGGTCATGAGTTGGCTCCGGGCCCTGAAGGAGACCACCCGCTCGGGGCTCACCGTCGAGCGGCGACGGCTCGAACCCGCCATCGCCGCCCGCGGCGCTCTCGGACTCGCCCTCGTCGTCGGGCTCTCCCTCGCCCTCTTCGGCCCCGCTGTCGCCGTCTCCTCCGCCTTCGGAGCCTTCCAGGCCGCCATCGCCACCTTCCAGCGTTCCTGGCGCCCCCGCCCCACCCTCGCCCTCGCCTCCGGCGCCAGCCTCGCCGTGTCGACGTTCCTCGGCTACGTCACCGGCGCGGGCGCCCATCCGGTCCTCTTCCTCGCCTTGCTGCTGATCTGGACGTTCCTCTCGGGTCTCGCCTGGGCCGCCGGCCCCACCGCCGGCATCATCGCCTCCTCCAACGTGGCGATGATGCTCGTGACGGTCACCCTCCCCACCTCCGTCGCCGCCGCCGCGGGCCACGCCGCCATGATCTTCGCCGGCGGTGTCGTCCAGGCCGCCCTCGTCGTCCTCCTCCCCGTCAGACGCTGGGGCGCCCAGCGTGACGCCCTCGCGGACGCGCTCGCCGCCGAGGCGGACTATGCCCGCCGCCTCCGGCACGACCCGGTCGCCCCCTTCGACCCCGTACCGCTCATGACGGCCCGCAGTGCCGCCGCCGTGACGCCCCGCCAGGCCCGCAGCCGCCCGGCGGAGCTGCACGGCGCGCGGGGGCTCGCCGAGCGGATCCGCCCGGTCCTCGCCTCCCTCGCGGACCCGGCCGTCGGCGTGCCCGAGGAGGGCCCGCAACGGGACCGCGTGCGCGAGCTGCTCGCCGCCGCGGGCGCCGTCCTCGACGCCGCCGCGCACGCCATCCGGCACGGCGAGCCGGTCGCCCTCCCCCCGGCGGCCGTCGCCGCCCTCCGCACCCCCGACACGGGCGCGATCCTCTCCGGCCCGCCGCGCCGCGCCGCCGTCCGCCTCGCCGCGCTCCTCGGCGACGTCGTCGAGACGGCGGAGCCCCGGACGGAGACGACGACCACGGACGAGGCCCGCACCCGGCCCACGATGGTCCGGCTCGCGCCGATCGTCCTCGCGAAGATGCGCGCCGAGCTGCGCCCCGACTCGCCGGTCCTGCGCCACGCCGTCCGCGTCTCGGCGGTCACCGCCGCCGGCTACCTCCTCGGTACCTGGCTCCCCTTCGGCCACGGCTACTGGGCGCCGATGGCCTCCGTCATGGTGATGCGGCCGGACTTCTCGCAGACGTACGCCCGCTCGGTGGCCCGCTTCGGCGGCACGCTCGTCGGCGTGGCGCTCGCGACGGCGGTCGTCCGGACGGCCCAGCCGGGCGTGTACCTGTCCGCCGCGCTCGCCGTCCTGTGCGCCTTCGGGATGTACCTGCTGATGCGCACGGGGTACGCGGTCAGTCAGGTCTGCGTCGCCGCGTACGTCGTCTTCCTGCTCGGCATGGACGGCGCCGGCCTCACGCAGACGGTCCGCGAGCGGGTGCTGCTGACCCTCCTCGGCGGCCTGCTCGCCATGCTCGCGTACGCCGTCTACCCGGCCTGGGAGACGCCCCGGCTGCGCGGCCGCCTCGCCGACTGGCTGACGGCGGCCGGCCGGTACGCCGCCGCCGTAGCCGCCCGGTACGCCGAACCCGCCGGCCAGTCCTGCCCCGACGTCCGGGAGGCGCTCCTCGCCACCCGGGCCGCCCGCGTGGCCTGGCAGGAGGCGGTGGCCCGCGCGACCCACGAGCCGGTACGCCACCGCGGGCTCTCGCACGCGACGGCGGAGGAGGCCGGGCACGCCCTGGCGGAGTTCGGCCGGGCGGCCATGCTCCTGGAGGCGCACCTGCCGGACCGCGGCGCTGTGCCCCTGCCCGCCGCCGCGACCCTCGCGGAGGCCCTGCACCGGTCGACGGAGCGGGGCGCGAAGGACGTACGGGAGCGGAGGGAACCGCGCTGGGACGACCTCCGGGAGACCGTCGCCGCCTGGTCGGCCGCCCCGCCGGACCACTTCCTCCTCGACAAGGGCGCCGGGCTGCTCCTCGGCGCCCTGGACGACCTCACGGAGGCGCTGACGGACGCCGCTCCGGCGCGCTAGAACTCCGGACGCCAACCGGCCGACCGGCCCGCTGACGGGGCCGACTGACGCGCCGGCCGACCGGCCGACCACACGGCCAGGCGCCGGGCCGACCGCCGACCGCCGACCGCCGGGCGCCGCCCGTCACCACGACGCCTTGCGCACCCCCGGCAGGAGGCCCGCGTGCGCCGCACCCCTCATCCGGACCCGGGACATCCCGAACTTCCGCAGGTGGCCCCGGGGCCTGCCGTCCACCGCGTCCCGGTTCCGTACCCGGGTGGCGCTCGCGTCGCGGGGCTGGCGGGCGAGTTCCCGTACCGCCGCCTCGCGGTCCGCGGCCGGGGTGGAGGGGCGGCGGACGAGTTCCTTCAGCTCGGCCCGCCGCTCGGCGTACCGCGCCACGACCGCCTTCCGCCGCTCGTTGCGTGCGATCTTGCTGCGCTTGGCCATCAGACCTTCACCCCGCGCGCCCGGATGCGGGCCACGGCGGCCTCGACGCCGATCGTGTCGACGGTCTTGATCGCGCGGGCGCTGAGCGTGAGCCGGACGTACCGGCCCTCGCCGGCCAGCCAGTACCGCTTGCTCTGGACGTTGGGGTCGAAGCGGCGCGAGGTGCGCCGGTGGGAGTGCGAGATCCGGTTGCCGAATCCGGGCCGCGCGCCGGTCAGCTGGCAGTGGGCGGACAAGGGTGACCTACCTCTCCGTAGGGGTTTCGGCTTCTCATTGGAAATGGGAACCATTTTCATTTACTCTACACACCATGGCCCGCAACGAACTCCGCCCCGTCATCAAGCTCCGGTCCACCGCCGGCACCGGATTCACCTACGTCACCCGCAAGAACCGCCGCAACGACCCCGACCGCCTCACCCTGCGCAAGTTCGACCCGGTCGTCCGCGCGCACGTCGACTTCCGAGAGGAGCGCTGAGCCCGCATGAAGCCCGGCATCCACCCCCCGTACGAACCCGTCGTCTTCCGCGACAAGGCGGGCGGCTTCGCCTTCCTCACCCGCTCCACGCTCAGCAGTGACAGGACAGTGGAGTGGGAGGACGGGCGCACGTACCCCGTCGTCGACGTCGAGATCTCCTCGGCGAGCCACCCCTTCTACACCGGCACCGCGCGCGTGCTCGACACCGCCGGCCGCGTCGAGCGCTTCGAGAAGCGGTACGGACGGCGCGAGGCCCGCTGATGCTCACCGTCGCCCTCGTCGGAGGTCTGCACTCCGACGCCCGCCGCGCTGCCGTGGACCGGCTCCTGGCCGACGTCCCCGGCAGCGTGGCGCTCCACCACGACCTCGCGACGGCCCCGGAGACCGGGACCGTCGCCCGTACCGTCCGGGACGCCACCGGAGTCCTGTCCGCGGGCGACACCCCGCTCGTCAACGACTGCGCCTGCTGCGCCCTGCGCGAGGACCTCGTCCCCGAGCTGGAGCGGCTCCGCGACTCCGGGCTCACCCGGCTCGCGGTCGTCGAGCTCTGGGACTCCGTCGAGCCCAAGGCGATGGCCGAGGTCGTCGCCGCCGCCGGTTTCCCCATCGGCGCCGTCGTGACCGCCGTCGACCCGGCGCTCCTCCTGCCGTACCTCGGCAACGGCGACGACCTCGCCGACGTCGGGCTCGCCGCGGCCGCCACCGACCGGCGTACCGTCGCCGACACCTGGGCGCGCCAGCTGGAGTACGCGCCCGTCCTCGCCGTCGTCGAGGGCGCCGAGATCGAGGCCGACTCCGAGGACCTGGCCCTGCTCGACCAGCTCCACCCCACCGCCCGCCGGATCCCCGTCGAGGAGGGCGGCCTCGCCGGCGCGGTCTTCGCCGGCTTCGACGTGGAGGCCGCGGCCGCCGCCCAGCACCCGGCCTGCGCGCTGCTCCCGCAGGAGGCCGACGAGCACGGGGTCGCCACCTACGTCTGGCGCCACCACCGGCCCTTCCACCCCGAGCGGCTCTACGCCGCGCTGGAGGACCTGACCTGCGCCGCCGCCCGCAGCCGCGGCCGCTTCTACCTGGCCGACCGGCCCGACACCCTGCTCGCGTGGGACGCGGCGGGCGGCGCGCTCTGCGTGGAGAGCGCCGGCCCCTGGCTCGCCTCGCTGCCCGACGCCGCCTGGGAGATGGTCCCGCCGGTACGGCGGGCAGCCGCGGCCCTCGACTGGCATCCCGAGCACGGCGACCGCTGCCAGCACCTGGTCTTCACCTCGCCCGGCCTGGACCGCGACGGCCTGGCCGAGCTCCTCGGCTCCTGCCTGCTCACGGACACCGAGTACGCCGCCGGGCGCGAGTCCTGGAAGCGGCTCGGCTCCGACTTCGACACCCTCCTGGAGGTCTGACCCATGCCCCCGAAGCCCCCGCGCAAGCCGGTGCGTACGCGACCCAACCCCCTGTACCGCGACGGCGTCACCTCCATCGACTACAAGGACACGGACCTGCTGCGGAAGTTCGTCTCGGACCGGGGGAAGATCAGGAGCCGTAGGGTGACCCGGGTGAGCGCGCAGCAGCAGCGGCAGATCGCCAGGGCGGTGAAGAACGCCCGTGAGATGGCACTTCTGCCGTACTCCTCGGTAGCACGCTGAGTCGCGTAGCCGCTACGCCACCCCCCGTGCACGTGCATCTGCTCATGCATTGGTATATGAACACAGCTATGATCCGAGGAAGTTGACACCTGCACCAAGCAACTCGGGGAGCTACCAGTGCATCATGCGCATCACGCGTACAACGGCATGGCGGCCACGGAGCTGCGAGGCGTCGTCTGGCAGAAGAGCAGGCACAGCAACTCCCAGGGATCCTGCGTGGAGTTCGCGAAACTTCCGGGGGGAAACGTTGCCGTACGCAATTCGCGCCACCCCGACGGACCCGCGCTCGTCTACACGCCGGCGGAGATAGAGGCGCTCCTGCTCGGCGTCAAGGACGGGGAGTTCGACCACTTCGTGTGAGCCCGGTGTCGCGAGAGGCGTGTGTGCTGCGAGATGCATGAGTGCCACCAGGGACATGTGTGTCACGAGAGCCATGAGGAAGGGCCCCGGCGGATACCACCGGGGCCCTTCATTCGTCATCGGCCGTGGACGCGTACTCGCACCCGTCCGTGGACGCGTACTCGCACCCGTCCTCGCACCCGTCCGTGCACCCGTACCGCCCGCCTACTGCTCCGGGCCGACCCGGAACAGCGCCCACACGACCTTGCCCCGGAGTGTCCCGGCGAGCGGGTGCCAGCCCCAGCTGTCGCTGAACGAATCCACCAGGAAGAGGCCACGGCCCGACTCGGCGGCGAAGTCCTCCTCGCCGGCGCGTACCTCCGGGCTCTCCCCGCTCGGGTCGCGCACGGCGCACACGAGGCGCGAGGCCCAGCGCATGAGGTGCAGTCTCACCGGTGGGTTCTGGCCGTCTTCCGGGGCCGCGTCGGTGGGCACCGCGTGCCGCAGCGCGTTGGTGACGAGCTCGGAGACGACCAGGGCGACGTCGTCGAACCGGTCGGTCATCTCCCAGCGGTCGAGCGTCGCGCTGGTGAACTTCCGGGCCCCGCGCACGGCTTCGTACCGGGCGGGCAGGGCGCAGGAGGCGGAGGTGGAGACGGCGCCGGGATCGATCGGCGGAAGGCCCTGCCTTAACGGCTCGAGCACGGTCGATCCATTCGTCCCCATGCGAGGCACTCCCGGGAATCGCGACTGTGGTGCGACAACACGACAACACGAACGAGCACGCGGCTGCGCGAGGTCCATGGTTCCGAATGCGACCACTGGATGCAAGGGCAGATGCACGTGCACGCGCCGGACCTGTCCGTCCCTGTGGTGAATCTGTGCATATCTCCTGCGGGTTGACGGGCGAATCGGCGCGTCCCGGCCCCCGATCCGCCCCCGATCCTTCGAGCAGGTGCCCGGAAGTCGCCCCCTTTCCGTAATCGAATGTGTACGCGCTGAAGCGTTTGGTGGCAGAATCCGGGGCTCGACGGGGGCTCGACACCGTATTGGGGAGGCTGAGAGCCGTGACCGCAGGCGAATCCGGCGGAGCGAGCGGGAGCGTGGTCCGGCGCATCCTGCTGGGCTCCCAGCTGAGGAGGTTGCGCGAGTCGCGCGGGATCACCCGCGAGGCGGCCGGCTACTCGATCCGCGCGTCCGAATCCAAGATCAGCCGCATGGAGTTGGGACGGGTGAGCTTCAAGGCGAGAGACATCGAGGATCTGCTCACGCTCTACGGAGTCGGCGACGAGACCGAGCGCGGCGCGCTCCTCGGACTCGCCCGTGAGGCCAACGTCACCGGCTGGTGGCACAGCTTCGGCGACGTCCTGCCCGGCTGGTTCCCCACGTACATCGGTCTCGAAGGCGCCGCCTCCCTCATCCGCGTCTACGAAGTCCAGTTCGTGCACGGCCTGTTGCAGACCGAGGCGTACGCCCAGGCCGTCGTCACCCGGGGCATGCCCGAGGCGCCGCGCGCCGAGATCGACCGCCGTGTCGCCCTGCGTCTGGAGCGCCAGAAGGTCCTCGTCTCCGAGCGTGCCCCGCAGTTCCACGCCGTCCTCGACGAGGCCGCGCTGCGCCGCCCCTACGGCGACCGCGCCGTCATGCGGGGCCAGTTGAAGCATCTGATCGAGATCTCCGAGCACCCCGGGGTCACCCTCCAGGTCATGCCCTTCAGCTTCGGCGGTCACGCCGGCGAGAGCGGCGCCTTCACGATGCTGAGCTTCCCCGAGTCCGACCTCTCCGACATCGTCTACCTGGAGCAGCTCACCAGCGCCCTCTACGTCGACAAGCGCGAGGAGGTCGCCCAGTACCAGCGCGTGATGGAGCGACTCCAGAAGGACAGTCCGGATCCGGCCGAAAGCCGGGACCTTCTCCGGGGACTCCTCCAACTCTCCTGACACATCAGTACGATGACGCCACATCAGTCTGATCGCGGGTAGCGGGTAGAGGGGTCTCCACCATGTCGCACTTCACCGACCTGGCCCACCAGTACATCGACGGCGAGTGGAAGCCGGGCAGCGGCTCGTGGGACATCATCGACTTCAATCCGTACACCGGGGAGAAGCTCGCGTCGATCACCATCGCCACCGTCGACGAGGTCGACCGCGCCTACCGGGCCGCCGAGCGCGCGCAGGCCGAGTGGGCCTCGACCAACCCGTACACGCGCCGGCTCGTCTTCGAGCGCGCGCTGCGGATCGTCGAGGACCGTGAGGCGGAGATCGCCGAGACGATCGTCGCCGAGCTGGGCGGCACCCGCCTCAAGGCCGCCTTCGAGCTGCACCTCGCCAAGGAGTTCCTGCGCGAGGCGGTCCAGCTGGCGCTGCGCCCCGAGGGGCGCATCCTGCCGTCCCCGGTCGACGGCAAGGAGAACCGCGTCTACCGCCTTCCGGTCGGTGTCGTCGGCGTCATCTCCCCCTTCAACTTCCCCTTCCTCCTCTCGATCAAGTCGGTCGCCCCGGCGCTCGCCCTCGGCAACGCGGTCGTCCTCAAGCCCCACCAGAACACCCCGATCTGCGGCGGCACGCTCGTCGCCAAGGTCCTGGAGGAGGCCGGGCTCCCGGCGGGCCTGCTGAACGTCGTCGTCACCGACATCGCGGAGATCGGCGACGCGCTCCTCACCCACCCCGTCCCGAAGGTCATCTCCTTCACCGGCTCCGACAAGGTCGGCCGCCACGTCGCCACGGTCTGCGCGCAGAACTTCAAGCACGCCGTCCTCGAACTCGGGGGCAACAGTGCCCTGATCGTCCTCGACGACGCCGACGTCGACTACGCGGTGGACGCGGCCGTCTTCAGCCGCTTCGTGCACCAGGGCCAGGTCTGCATGGCCGCCAACCGCATCCTGGTGGACCGCCGCCTGGAGGCGGAGTTCACCGAGAAGTTCGTGGCGAAGGTGAAGACCCTGCGCGTCGGCGACCCGGCCGACCCCGCCACCCACATCGGCCCGCTGATCAACTCCCAGCAGGCGGAGGCCGTCTCCTCGATCGTCGACCAGACGGTCGCGGCCGGCGCGACGGCCCTGCTGCACGGCTCGGTCGACGGGAGCCTCGTCTCCCCGTCCGTCCTGGCGGGCATCCCGGCCGACTCGCCCGTGCTGACCCAGGAGATCTTCGGCCCCGTCGCGCTCATCGTGCCGTTCGACGGCGAGGAGGAGGCCGTACGGATCGCCAACGACACCCCGTACGGGCTGAGCGGCGCGGTCCACACCGGGGACGTCGAGCGGGGTGTACGGGTCGCCCAGCGCATCCACACCGGCATGATCCACATCAACGACGGCACCGTGCACGACGAGCCGATCGTTCCCTTCGGCGGCGAGAAGCACTCGGGTATCGGCCGGCTCAACGGCGACGCGATGGTGGACGCCTTCACCACGCAGAAGTGGATCTCGATCCAGCACGGCCGGAGTCGGTTCCCCTTCTGATCCCGGGTCGCCGCTCACCTGTGTTGAGGACAGAAACTGTCCGCAAGGGTCCGTAGCTTGATGGGTGTCGGGAAGGAAGGCCCAAGGCCTCCCCCGGCACCCATCGGCGTAGACGTACGGAAGGATCCACCATGGTCGCTCTCGTTCCCACCGAGGCCCACGGCGACGAGCGCGGCGCGCTCCTCAACTTCATCGAGGCGCAGCGCGCCGCGATCCGGCGAGCGCTCCTCGGGCTCACGGAGGAGCAGGCCGCGAGCCGCCCCAGCGCCAGCGAACTGACCCTGTCCGGGCTGCTCAAGCACGTCGCCGAGGTGGAGCTGAACTGGCTCCGCCTCGCGCAGCAGCGCGAGAACGAGAAGCAGCGCACCGAGGAGACCTGGAACGAGGGCTTCCGGCTCGTCGGGGACGAGACGGTCCCGCAGATCATGGAGTTCTGGGCGGGCGTCGCCAAGGAGACCGAGGACTTCGCCCGCTCGGTGCCGAGCCTGGACGACACCTTCCCGCTGCCCGAGGCGCCCTGGTTCCCGAAGGACGGCCGGGTGTCGGTCCGCTGGATGCTGCTCCACCTCGTCCAGGAGGCCGGGCGGCACGCCGGGCACGCGGACGTCATCCGCGAGTCCCTGGACGGCAAGAGCTCCTTCGACCTGATCAAGGAGGAGCAGGGCTGGGGGTGACCGCGCCGCGCGGACCCCGGCTTGCGGTCCGCGCGCCGGTGTGCCCTCGTATCCTGCGTACCCTGGTCAAAATTGACTAGGGAGGTACGTGGATGTCGGCGATCCGACTGCTCGTCCTGGGTGCGGTGAAGCAGCACGGCCGCGCCCACGGCTACCAGGTGCGCAACGACCTCGAGTTCTGGGGCGCGCACGAATGGTCCAACGCCAAGCCCGGCTCGATCTATCACGCGCTCAAGCAGATGGCGAAGCAGGGACTGCTGCACGCCCATGAGATGGCGCCGAGCGCGGTCGGCGGGCCGCCACGCGTCGAGTACGAGCTGACGGAGCGGGGCGCCGAGGAGTACTTCGCGCTGCTCCGCGAGGCCCTGACCACGTACGACCAGAAGATGGACGTCCTGTCGGCGGGCATCGGCTTCATCGTGGACCTCCCCCGGGCGGAGGCGGCGGAGCTGCTGCGCCGGCGGGTGCGGGCGCTCGACGAGTGGCGGGACGCCGTCACCGGGTACTACACCCCGGAGGGCGGCCCGGGGCAGCTCGGACACATCGGCGAGATCATGCACCTCTGGGTGCACTCGGCGGACGCGGGCAAGGAGTGGACGCTCGGCCTGATCGAGCGGATCGAGGGCGGGGCGTACGTGTTCGCGGGTGAGGGTGATCCCTTCGTGGGCGTACTCGCCGAGGGCGAGGAGAACCCGTTCGCGACGGGGCCGGGGGAGGACCCTGCCGGGGATTCCGTCGCGGATTCCGCCGAGGACGCCGCCGGGGAGTCTGCCGAGGACGCCGCCGGGGATTCCGTCGACTAATCAAGCTTGACTAGAGGCTCGCGAGGGCATAACTTCCTCCGTCGGTGGCAAGTGGTCAAATTTGACTACGGTGTTTTCGGGAGGAACTGGGATGAACACGGAATCGATCCTCGTGGAGGGCGCACGGAAGCGGTACGGCGAGAAGGACGCCCTGGCCGGGCTCGACCTCGCCGTCGCCCGCGGCACGGTCCACGGCCTGCTCGGCCCCAACGGCGCGGGAAAGACCACCACCGTACGGATCCTGGCCACCCTGCTGCGCCACGACGAGGGCCTGGTGCGGGTCGCGGGCCACGACGTAAGGACCGAGGCCCGGGAGGTGCGCCGGCGGATCGGGCTGCTCGGGCAGCACGCGGCCCTCGACGAGGAGCTGGGCGGCCGGCAGAACCTGGAGATGTTCGGCAGGCTCCACCACCTGGGCGCGCGGGGCGCCGGGGCGCGGGCCGACGAGCTCCTGGAGCGCTTCGGCCTCACGGACACCGGCCGCAAGCCGGTCAGGCAGTACAGCGGCGGCATGCGGCGGCGGCTCGACCTGGCCGCCTCGCTGATCACCGAACCCGAGGTGCTCTTCCTCGACGAGCCGACGACCGGGCTCGACCCGCGCGGTCGCGGCGAGGTGTGGGAATCGGTGCGCTCCCTGGTCGGCGGGGGCACGACGGTCCTGCTCACGACGCAGTACCTGGAGGAGGCCGACCGGCTCGCCGACCGGATCTCGGTCGTGGACCGGGGCCGGGTCGTCGCCGACGGCACGGCCGACGAGCTCAAGGCGAGGGTCGGTGCCGACCGCATCGACGTGGTCGTACGGGACGCGGCACGGCTCGACGAGGCGGCCGCGCTGCTGCCGGCGGCCCGGGCGGAGGTGAGCGTGGACGCCGACCGGCGGCTCCTGAGTGCGCCGGTGGCGGACCGGATGGCCTCGCTGACCGAGACCGTGCGGGCCCTCGGGGAGGCGGGGATCGAGGCGGAGGACATCGCGCTGCGACGGCCGACGCTGGACGAGGCCTTCCTGCGGCTGACGGAGCGGGAGCCCGGCCGGGCGAAGGAGACGAAGGAGATGGCGGCATGAGCGTGGCGTACGTGGTGAGCGACTGCTGGACGATGACCCGCCGCGAACTGGCCCACTGGGCGCGGCAGCCCGTACAGGTCCTGGTCGGGCTCGTGTTCCCGGTGATGATGCTGCTGATGTTCGGCTACCTCGTCGGCGGCGGGAGCGCCGTCGACGGCGACTACGTCGACTATCTGGTGCCGGGGATGCTCACGCTGACCATGGTCTTCGGGCTCGAAGGCACCATGACGGCGGTGACGCGGGACCTGAACAAGGGGGTGATCGACCGGTTCCGGTCGATGCCGATGACCGACGGCGCGGTCCTGGTCGGGCGGGCGGCCGCCGACATGCTCCAGTCGGCGGCGGGGCTGCTCGTGATGGTGGGCGTGGGGTACGCGATCGGCTGGCGGGCGCACGGCGGCGCCGGAACGTTTCTGGGGGCGCTGGGGCTGCTGCTCCTGCTGCGCTTCGCGATGCTGTGGATCGGGATCTTCCTCGCCCTGGTCGCGGGGCGGGCGGAGCTGGTGCAGGCGGTGCAGATCCTGGTCTGGCCCGTCGGCTTCCTCTCCAACGCCTTCGCCTCGCCGGACTCGATGCCGGGCTGGCTCGGCACGGTCGTGGAGTGGAACCCGATGTCGGCGACCGCGACGGCGGTACGCGAACTCTTCGGCAGTCCGGGCGGCGAGCCGGGGCACGTCGGGGCGGCGGTGGTGTGGCCGCTGGTGCTGCTCGCGGTCTTCTTCCCGCTGGCGGTGCGGAGGTTCGGGCGGCTCGGAAAGTAGGGGCGCGGAGGTGGGAACCCGAAGGCGGCGAGCGGTGTATTGAAAGCAGCGGTTCACCGCGAACCGCCCTAGGGGCAAGGGGGATCGTGCGATGCGCAGGCTCGTGGGAGCGGCCGGCGCCGTCGTGGCGCTGGTGTTGGTGGTATTGACGGGTTGTACGGGAGCGGGAGGGGGCCCGGGAGGAACAGGGGCGGGAACGGGAGCGGGAGCGGGAGGGGGCGGGGATGATCGCGCGCCGGGGGCCGGGGCTTCAGGGGGTCCGGCTTCGCCCTCCCCGCGTCCGCCGGGGGTGGTCGGGGCGCCGCCCCGGCTGCCGTCCTCGGCCGGGCTGCCCGGCTCGGCGCACAGTCTGGGACTGGCGCGCGACGGCAGCGGGTTCGCCCTGCTCGCCGAGTGCGTGAGTGTTCCGGCGGCGCCGGAGAGCGGCTTCTGCCGGCAGCACGTGGCCGTGCGGGACGCCGGGGCGAAGGAGTGGGTGCGACGGCGGTCGCCGCTGCCCGAGATACGGATGCCGGAGGGTTCCTCGGCGAATCTGCTGGTCCTCGGGCCGGGCCGGGCGCTCGTCGAGGACGGCGGCGCGGGGCCGGACGCCCGGACCTGGTTCACCCGGGACGGCGGCCGGAGTTGGCGGGAGGGCGACCGGCGTACGGTCGGCACGACCCCGGAGATACCGGCGGGGGCGGTCCTCACCACGGACTGCGCGGTGCCCGCCGGGGCCCTGCCGGACGACTGCGACCGGAAGCGCCTCGTCGTGGTCTCGCCGCAGGACGGGCGGCGCAGGGCGCTTGCCCGGGTGCCGCTCCTCGGGGCGCAGCCGCGTCCGGCGGAGCAGCCGGAGCCCGACGGGTCCTGGTGGGTCTCGGGGGCGGATCCGCTCTCCGGGCGGGCGGCGGTCGCGGTCTCCCGGGACGCGGGCCGGAGTTGGACGGTGAGCCGGCTGCCGAGCCCGGCGGCGGGGCCCGCGTGGTTCACGGCGGTGGCGGTCGGCCCGGACGCGGTGTACGCGGCGGAGATGGGGGAGCTTGCGGGCGGCGCGCCCGTCAAGAACCCGATGCGGGCGCTGCACCGCTCCGTGGACGGGGGCCGGACGTGGCAGCGCATGTGGACGACGGGGGCCGAGGCGGAGCCCCGGACGCTGCTGGGGCTGCCGGTCCCGGGGCCCGGCGGCCGGGTGGAGATCGGCGGGGAGCTGTCGGGGTACGGGAGCGTGGACGGCGGGCGTACCTTCGTCCGGCTCGGCGACGGCTCGCACTACATCCGTCGCACCCCGCTGGGACTGCTGCGGGAGACGGCCCCCTGTCAGTTCGCGCTGACGGTGGACGGGGTGCGGTGGTCGGAGTTCCTGCTGGCCTGCGAGGACGAGGGCCGCTGAGGCCCCCGTCCGGGCGTCGGGCGTCCGGGAGCCCGGGTTTCCGGGTGTCCGGGCTTCCGGGCTCGCAGGCTCAGTGGTGGAAGGAGGTCGCCGCGTCCTTGTCGTGGGTGAACGGATGGGGCTGGCTCCGGAGTTCGGGAAGCAGCCGCTTCAGGTCCTCGACGAACAGCCCGGCGAGGTCGGCCGAGAAGCCGTTGCGGCAGACCACGCGCAGGACGGACAGGTCCTCGCGGTCCGCGGGGAAGGTGTAGGCGGGGACGAGCCAGCCCCGTTCGCGCAGCCGCCGGGAGACGTCGAAGACGTCGAAGGAGGTGACGTCGGGCACGGTGGTGAAGGCGAAGACGGGCAGCTGGTCGCCTCGGGTGAGGAGCCGGAAGTCGCCCATGGCCTCGATGTGTTCGGCGAGTCCCCTGGCGACGTCCCGGGAGGTCCGCTGCACCGCCCGGTAGCCCTCCCTGCCGAGCCTGAGGAAGGTGTAGTACTGCGCGACGACCTGGGCGCCCGGCCGGGAGAAGTTGAGGGCGAAGGTGGGCATGTCGCCGCCCAGGTAGTTGACGCGGAAGACGAGGTCCTCGGGGAGTTCGGCGGGCGAGCGCCACAGCGCCCAGCCGACGCCGGGGTAGACCAGGCCGTACTTGTGACCGGAGGTGTTGACCGAGGAGACGCGGGGGAGGCGGAAGTCCCAGACGAGGTCCTCGTCGAGGAAGGGGGCGACCATGGCGCCGGAGGCTCCG
This sequence comes from Streptomyces sp. NPDC055103, assembly GCF_053607625.1. Taxonomy (NCBI): domain Bacteria; kingdom Bacillati; phylum Actinomycetota; class Actinomycetes; order Kitasatosporales; family Streptomycetaceae; genus Streptomyces; species Streptomyces sp. NPDC055103. The sequence goes on along the minus strand of NZ_JBSGTX010000046.1, from coordinate 16,481 downwards.
TCGACATGGACGGGGACGTCGATGCCGGTGCGTTCCTGGAGGGCGTCCAGGGCGGCGCAGATCTCGGCGACCGGTTCGTAGGAGCCGTCGAAGGTGGAGCCGAGGACGGCGACGACCCCGATGGTGTTCTCGTCGCAGAGCGCGGCGGCGGACTCGGCGTCGAGGTGGAAGCGGTCGCCCTCCATGGGGACGAGCCGGGCCTCGACCTCCCAGAAGTTGCAGAACTTCTCCCAGCAGACCTGGACGTTGACGCCCATCACCAGGTTGGGGCGGGCGCTGCCCGGGTAGCGGTCGGCGTTCCGCTTGGCCCAGCGGCGCTTGAGGGCCAGGCCGGCGAGCATGCAGGCCTCGCTGGAGCCGGTGGTGGAGCAGCCGATGGCCGTCGCCGGGTCGGGGGCGTTCCACAGGTCGGCGAGCATGGCGACGCAGCGCCGCTCCAGTTCGGCGGTGCGCGGGTACTCGTCCTTGTCGATCATGTTCTTGTCGCGGCACTCGCTCATCAGGACACCGGCCTGGGGCTCCATCCAGGTGGTGACGAAGGTGGCGAGGTTGAGCCGGGAGTTGCCGTCGAGCATCAGCTCGTCGTGGACGATCTGATAGGCGCTCATCGGGGGCAGCGGCCGGTCAGGGAGGCGGTGGCGCGGCGGGGCCTCGGTCATGCCGCCGACCGGGTCGGCCTCCCCGAAGAAGGGGTTGAGCGCGAGCCGGCGCTCGTGGTCGGGCGGGGAGGCGTCGGGACCCTGGTGCAACGGCATGGGGGGACTCCTTCTGTGCGGTGGACGGTCCGGTGGGACGGTCCGGTGGGACGGCCCGATGGGACGGCCCGATGGGACGGCCCGATGGGGCTCGGAGGGGCTTCGGTGGACTTCGGTGGGGGTGGGGCCGCCGGGGCTCGGCGGGGCGAGGGGTCAGCGCAGGGCTTTGCCCTGGTGGTCGAGTTCGAGCTGGGGGCGGCCGGTGACGATCAGCCAGGCCGGGAGGGACGCCAGGCAGAGGACGGCGAGCATCGCGGGGGAGGGGGCGAGGACGGCGCCGGTGAAGAGGCTGATCCAGCCCTGTCGGGTGGTGGCGAGCAGGACGCCGAGGACGGCGGAGGAGACGGCGACGGCGGGGTGGACCTCGGGGACGAGCGCCTGGGCGAGGAGACCGAAGGCGACGCCGATGAAGACGGCGGGGAAGATCCGGCCGCCCCGGAAGCCGCAGGAGGCGGCGACGACGAGGGCGAGGAGTTTGACGACGGCCATCCTGGCCAGTTCGCCGGAGGACCAGGCGCCGATCGAGGAGGTGAGCTCCTTGGCCTCCTCCAGGCCCTTGAAGAGGGTCAGGTGCCCGCCGAGGGCGCCCAGGAGGCCGAGGACGAGGCCGCCGAGGGGAAGCATCAGCATCGGGTGCCGCAGCCGGTGGAAGGCGGCGTGGACGTACGGGAAGAGGTAGCAGCAGGCCAGCCCGAAGACCGCCGCGGCGGAGGCGATGATCAGGGAGGCGAGGAGGTCGCCCCAGCCGGGGTCGGTCAGCGGCGGCAGTCCCATGTCGAAGCTGGGCTCGGCGAGCAGCTGGGTGGTCATCGCCCCCGCACCGGCGGCGACGAGCGGGGCGAAGAGCCGGTCCCAGAGGGAGCCGCGGCTCGGCTGCGCGGTCAGGGCCTCGGAGATCACGAGGGCGGCGGCCACCGGCGTACCGAAGAGGGCGCCGATGGTGGCGGCCGAGGCCAGGGAGACCCAGGCGGCCCCGGGCAGCGAGGGCTGGACCCTGCGGCCGAGCCAGTAGGCGAGGGCGATGTTCGCCGCGATGATCGGGTTCTCGGGGCCGAGGCTGACGCCGCCGGCCAGCCCGAGCGCGCTCGCCAGCAGCAGACCCGGTACGACCGCGGGGGAGAGCGGCGCCCCGCCGAGGCCCTCGGACGCCGGGTCGGGACCGGCGTGCCCCGGCACCTTCCAGACGACGAGACCCACGGCGACACCGGTCGCCGTGAGCATGATGATCATCCAGAGGGAGGAGTACCCACCGATGCCGAGCGCGTCCGGCAGGTCGTTCCAGAGGACGCCCTGGAACTCCTCGGAGACGAAGCTGATCCCCAGGAACAGCAGGGCGGCCCCCACACCGACCACGAGCGCGGGCAGGGCCTGGGGCAGCAGGACCTTGAGGGGGGTCTCCGCGGGGGAGGGGGACTGCGCGGGCGGAGCATGATCAGTGGCCACCGCCCCACCATAAATGGGCAAATGCCGTACAACATCCCGAAATTCGGGCTAAACGGACGTACGTGCCCGCACCCGGGCCCGCGCGTCACGTCACCTCAGACGCGTGGCGAGATCACCACGGCCGTGCCGTAGGCACAGACCTCCGTGCCCACGTCCGCCGCCTCCGTCACGTCGAAGCGGAACATCAGCACGGCGTTCGCACCGCGCGCCTGGGCCTGCTCCACCAGTCGTTCCATCGCCTGGTTGCGGGTCTGCACCAGCGTCTTCGTCAGACCCTTCAGCTCACCGCCGATCATCGACTTCAGCCCCGCGCCGATCTGGCTGCCCAGATGGCGCGAGCGCACGGTGAGCCCGAAGACCTCACCGATGACCTGCCGGACCTCAAAACCCGGCACGTCGTTCGTCGTGACGACCAGCACGTCAGGGTGCGGCCCCTGGCCGCCTCCGTACTCCTCGATGCCCATCGGATGCACCTCCTGAGCCCCAAGACTCGGGCCGGAGGGCCCGCTCCGCATCCCGTGGGATCCGGGTGGAACCGGTCGCGCCCCGCCCGCGTTGATAGCTTGGGGCCAGCCGTCCCCCATGCCCCCACCGACCGCAGGAGCCCGGAACCCGTGAACACGCTTGCCCTCGGACCGAGCTGGCTGGACCCCGACTTCCTGATCGACACCTTTGGGCCGATCGGCGTCCTGGCCATCGTCTTCGCCGAGTCCGGCCTCCTCATCGGGTTCTTCCTGCCCGGCGACTCGCTGCTCTTCACCACCGGCCTGCTGATCACGACCGGCAAGCTGGACATGCCGCTGTGGCTGATGTGCACGCTGATCGTGGCCGCGGCGGTCATCGGCGACCAGGTCGGATACCTCTTCGGGCGCAAGGTCGGCCCGGCCCTCTTCAAGCGCCCCGACTCCAAGCTCTTCAAGCAGGAGAACGTCGAGAAGGCGCACGAGTTCTTCGAGAAGCACGGCCCGAAGTCGTTGATCCTGGCCCGCTTCGTCCCCATCGTCCGGACGTTCACGCCGATCATCGCCGGCGTCAGCCGCATGAACTACCGCCAGTTCATCACGTTCAACATCATCGGCGGTCTGCTGTGGGGCGCGGGCGTGACCCTGCTCGGCGCCTCCCTCGGCAAGATCGACTTCGTGCACCGGCACATCGAGATGATCCTCGTCGGGATCGTCCTGCTCTCGGTGGTCCCGATCGTGATCGAGTACCTCCGGGCCCGCTCCCAGTCGAAGAAGGCGCAGGCCGAGGGCGACCACGACGCCCACGACGACCACGGCGACCACGACGCCCCCGGCACCCCGAACCCCCAGTCGCCCCGCGGCCGGCACGCCAAGCGCTGACCCCGGACACGACCGACGCACCGAAGGGGCCCCGCACACCGTGCGGGGCCCCTTCGCGTATCCGACGGACAGAGGCAGCGGCCGGACGCACAGGCGCCCTAGAAACCCCTGGTCCGCTTGGCCGCGCGGCGGGCGGCCGCGGCACCCGGCGCCTGCATGAAGAGCCGCGCCAGCTCGCCTCCCAGGTTCACCCCGATCGCGATCGCCAGGGCCAGCGCCGACGCCTTCGCCAGCGAGGCGAAGCCCTGGTCCAGGTTGTTCTGGGCGATGGCGAGCACCCCGAAGTACGTCGCCGAACCCGGCAGCAGCGGCCCGATCGCCGCCGTCACGTACGGCAGCGACGACGTGTGGCGGTAGCGGGCGATCAACTGCCCGAAGAGCCCCACCAGACCCGCCGCCACGGCCGTCGCCATCACCGCCGAGCCCCCCGCCGTCACCGCGATCGACGCGTAGATCACCCACGCCACCCCGCCGTTCAGCGTCGCGAAGAGCACCGTCGCCCGCGACTGCTGCAAAAGGATCGCGAAGGTCGCGCACAGCACCATCGACGCCAGGATCTGCGTCACCGGCCGCTCCACCGCCTTCAGCGCCCCCTCGGGGTTCAGCTGCGCGTCGAACTGCACGGCCACGTACAGCACCGACAGCACGCCCACCACGATCGCGACGAAGAAGTACGCGACCTCCAGGAGCCGGGCCGAGGCCGTGATGTAGAAACCGGTCAGACCGTCCTGCACGGCCGCCACCAGCGCCCGCCCCGGAATCAGCGCGAACAGCCCACCGGTGATCACCGCCGAGGGCCGCAGGTCCGCGTGGAGCAGCGTCAGGAGCACCCCCATCGCCGCCGGCGGCATCGCCGCCACCAGGAACTGGTAGAACTCCGGCAGCCCGCGCCCCGCGCACAGCCACGCGAGCCGGTCACCGAGCACCGCGCCGAGCGCCGCCACCAGGAAGACCGTCGGGCCACCACCCAGCAGCACCGAGGCCGCACCGGCCAGCACACCCGCCGCCGCCGTCAGCACCCACCCCGGATACGGATGCCGGTTCCGCCGTATCTCCGCGAGCCGCCGGTACGCCTCCTCGGGCGTCACCTCGTGCGCCCGGTCGTTGATGTCGGCGAGCAGCGTGTAGACCGCCGCCAGCCGCGTGTAGTCCGTACCCCGCCGCCGTACCGTCCGGTTCGCCGTGATCGGGTCGTCCACGAGCGACGGCTGGTACGTGACGGAGAGCAGGGTGAACGTCACCGTCGGCTCGACCCGGTCCAGACCGTACGAGCGGCAGATCACGAACATCGCCGCCTCGACGTCCTCCGCACCCTCGCCGCCCGCGAGCAGCAGCTCGCCGATACGCAGCGTCAGGTCGAGGACACGCGGCACCGAAGGCCCCGCCTCGTCCTCCTTGCGCACCGCCTCCGGCACCGGCCGGTCACCCACCGGCAGCCGCAGCATGGTCCGCATCTGGTCCTGCCACGGGGCGTTCTGCGGCAACCGCACCTGGGGCACCCCGTACGCCGGGGTGAACGCGGGCGGAGAGTCATGCGCGGGGGCCGCCGAGTACCCGGCAGGCGGCACGAACGCCGAGCCCTCCTGCTCGGCCGGCGGCTCCGCCGTCAGCCCCGGCGGAAGCGCGAACTCCGAGGTCGGATGCTCCTCCTCCGACGGCGCGGGCTGCTCGACCCCGGCCGGCGGCACGAACGCGCTCCGCGCCTCGTCCGACTGCGGCTTCCGGTCCTCCGGGCTGTCGTCCGGACCGTTCTTCGAGCCGTCCGGCTCCGCCACAACGCTCTCCGCCTCACTCCCTAGGGAATCGTGGATTCCAGTATGGGCGTGCGACGGACGTACGAAAGGCGGTGCACCCCAAGAGGTGCACCGCCTTCACACGATCACAGAGGCCACGGCCTCAGTGGCCGCCCTGCTCCTTGGCGCGCGCGTAGGACTTCTCGATCTCTTCCTCGGCCTCGGCGCGGCCGACCCAGTCGGCACCCTCGACCGACTTGCCCGGCTCCAGGTCCTTGTAGACCTCGAAGAAGTGCTGGATCTCCAGGCGGTCGAACTCCGCCACGTGGTGGATGTCCCGCAGGTGCTCCATGCGCGGGTCGGTGGCCGGGACGCACAGCAGCTTGTCGTCGCCGCCCGCCTCGTCCGTCATGCGGAACATGCCGATGGCGCGGCACTTGATCAGGCAGCCCGGGAACGTGGGCTCGTCCAGGATGACGAGCGCGTCCAGCGGGTCGCCGTCCTCGCCGAGGGTGTTCTCGACGTAGCCGTAGTCGGTCGGGTAGGCCGTCGACGTGAAGAGACGACGGTCCAGGCGGATGCGACCCGTCTCGTGGTCGACCTCGTACTTGTTCCGCGATCCCTTCGGGATCTCGATGAGAACGTCGAACTCCACGGGTGGCTCCTCCTGAATCAACACAAGTGAATGCTCGCGACGACGCGCGGTGATTAAGTGTCCCTCACGGACGACCGTGATCGCGAAAGGGGCTGGTCATCTCATGCCGGAGCCGAGGATGTGGCAGCTCACGGCGGGCTCCGCCGCCCTCGGTCTCGCCCTGGCCGCCGTGGCGGTGACCGCGGCAGGCCCGTGGGACTCGGGTCAGCGTACGGCCGAGCGGACCCGCGCCGCCGCCCCCGCGAAGGGTGGCGCGCATCACGCCCCGCCCCCCGCCCCCGCCGCGCCCCGCCGCCCAGCGCCCGCCCCCAGCGCCCCCGGCGTCCTCCCCGCGCTGCACACCCCGGCCGCCGCCGAGCACCCCGCCGGCCGCCCCGCGGACCTCGCCGCCACCCTCGTACCGCTCCTCGCCGACCCCGGCCTCGGCCCGCTCCGCACGGCCTCCGTCGTCGACACCGCCACCGGCATCCAGCTGTACGGGGAAGGCGCCACGACGCCCATGACCCCCGCCTCCACCGTCAAGATCGCCACCGTCGCCGCCGCGCTCTCCGCCCTCGGCCCCGACCACCGCATCCCCACCACCGTCACCGCCTCCACCGACGGCCGCACCGTCACCCTCACCGGCGGCGGCGACCCCACCCTCGACCCGGCCCGCCTCAGGACGCTCGCGGCCGACACCGCCCGCGCCCTCAAGACCCGCGGCCACACCGCCCCCGTACGGCTCACCTACGACACGAGCCTCTACCGGGGCCCCGCGCTCCACCCCATCGGCCCCAACGAGAACCTCGCCCCCGTCACCGCCCTCATGACCAGCGAGGGACGCCTCGACCGGAGCGACAGCGGCCCCGCGCCCCGCACCGCCGACCCGGCCGGCGACACCGCCACCGCCTTCGCCCGCCTCCTCACCGGCGCCGGCGTGAAGATCACTGGCGAGCCCGCGCCCGCGCCCGCTCCGAAGGCCGCCGGCGCCCCGGACCAGGCCGCCCCGAAGACCGCCCCCCTCGCCCGTACGGACTCCGCCCCCCTCGCCGACCTCGCCGAGCGCACCCTCACCCACAGCGACAACGACCTCGCCGAGGCCCTCGCCCGCCAGACCGCCCTCGCCCGCAAGCAGCCCGCCAGCTTCGAAGGCGCCGGGAAGGCCGTACGCGACGAACTCGCCGAACTCGGCCTCCCCCTCGCCGGCGCCCGCTTCGCCGACGGCAGCGGACTCGACCGCCGCGACCGCGTCTCGGCCGCACTCCTCACCGGGCTCCTCACCCGCGCGGCCGACCCCGCGCACCCCACCCTCCGCCCGGTCCTCACCGGCCTGCCCGTCGGCGGCTTCACCGGCACCCTCGCCGGCCGCTTCGACACCGCACCCGCCACCGCCGGCGCCGGACTCGTCCGCGCCAAGACCGGCACCCTCACGGGCGTCAACACCCTCGCCGGCACCGTCGTCACCCCCGACGGACGGCTCCTCGCCTTCGCGTTCCTCGCCGGCCGCACCCTCTCCCCGTACGAGGCACAGCCCGCCCTCGACCGGCTCTCCGCAGCCCTCGCCGCCCGGAGCTGACCCCGCCGGCACCACGCCCCCCACGCGTCCGACCCGCCCCGAACCCGCACCGATCGAGCCCCGAGACCGTACGGTTGACGCATGACGAGCATCGGTGGCGCAGGCACATCCGGGATGGTCGACTGGAACCTCGCGGTCGCGACCGCGACCCGCCTCGTGCGGCCCGGACCCGAAGTCAGCCGCGACGAGGCCCGCGAGGTCGTCGCGGAACTCCGCAAGCACGCCAAGGCCTCCGAACAACACGTCCGCGCCTACACCCGGATGCTCCCCGAAGGCGCCGACGTCCACGACACCCCCGTCCTCGTCGTCGACCGCGCCGGCTGGATCAAGGCCAACGTCGCCGGCTTCCGCGAACTCCTCACCCCGCTCCTCGGCAAGATGCAGGACCGCCGCTCGGCCACCCCCGGAAACGCCGTCCTCGGCGCCGTCGGCGGCAAGGTCACCGGCGTCGAGCTCGGCATGCTCCTGTCCTTCCTCGCCTCCCGCATCCTCGGCCAGTACGAGACCTTCGCCCCCGCCACCCGCGAACTCCCCGCGGGCGCCAACGGCGGCGGACGCCTCCTCCTCGTCGCCCCCAACATCGTCCACGTCGAACGCGAACTCGACGTCTCACCTCACGACTTCCGGCTGTGGGTCTGCCTCCACGAGGAGACCCACCGCACCCAGTTCACCGCCGTCCCCTGGCTCCGCGACCACCTCCAGGGCGAGATCCAGTCGTTCCTCGCCGCCACCGACGTCGACCCCGGCACCGTCGTCGAACGCCTCCGCGAAGCCGCCCAGGCCCTCGCCGGCGGCCGCCCCGAGGGCGAGGCGGGCGAACCCGCCCCCTCCCTCGTCGAAATCGTCCAGACCCCCGAGCAGCGCGAGATCCTCGGCCGCCTCACCGCCGTCATGTCCCTGCTCGAAGGCCACGCCGACTACGTCATGGACGGCGTCGGCCCCCAGGTCGTCCCCTCCGTCGCCGAGATCCGGGAGAAGTTCCAGCAGCGACGCGCCCGCGGCGCCTCCCGCCTCGACCTCGCCCTCCGCAAGCTCCTCGGCCTCGACGCCAAACTCCGCCAGTACCGCGACGGCGAACGCTTCGTCCGCGCCGTCGTCGACCAGGTCGGCATGGACGGCTTCAACCGCGTGTGGACCTCCCCCAACACGCTCCCCACCAAGTCCGAGATCGCCGCCCCCGCCGACTGGATCGCGAGGGTGCACCGTAAGGCAGACTCCTGAGACAGGTGCGGCGGACGGCGCGGCAACACGGGAGAACAACCCGCCAATCACCCATCCGAGGGACCCTGACCACGGGGTGAGGCGTGCAATGCTCGGGTAACGGCCGGGTTTCTGTCACCATCGACGCACTCTGAGTGACCGAACCCCCCTTTCCGACCGTTAAGACTCCGACCGAGGCACCCCACCCCATCACGAAGGGCACCGGACATGGGTCCCCATCCTGCGGTCGCGGCGATACGCCTGGCGGTCCGCCGCGTACTCCACGACGTCCTCACCGAGCACCAGACCGACCCCACCACCGCACACGACGGACGCGAACCCCTCGTCCTCGTCGCCTGCTCCGGAGGCGCCGACTCGATGGCGCTCGCCTCCGCACTCGCCTTCGAGACCCGCAAACTCCCCGTACGCGCCGGCGGCATCACCGTCGACCACGGCCTCCAGGACGGCTCCGACACCCGGGCCACCGAGGTCGCCGGACGCATGACCGCCCTCGGCCTCACCCCCGCCGAGGCCGTCACCGTCACCGTCGGCCGCGAAGGCGGACCCGAGGCCGCCGCCCGCGACGCGCGCTACGCCGCCCTCGACGCCGCCGCCGAGCGCCACGGCGCCGCCGCGATCCTCCTCGGCCACACCCGCGACGACCAGGCGGAGACCGTCCTCCTCGGCCTCGCCCGCGGCTCCGGCATCCGCTCCCTCTCCGGCATGGCCGCCGTCTCCGGCGCCGCCCGCCGCTACCGCCGCCCCTTCCTCCACCTCGACCGCCACACCATCCGCAAGGCCTGCGTCGCACAGGAACTCGCCGTCTGGGACGACCCCCACAACAGCGACCCCGCGTACACCCGGTCCCGACTCCGCCACGAGGGCCTCCCCGCCCTCGAGAAGGCCCTCGGCAAGGGCGTCGTCGAAGCCCTCGCCCGGACGGCCCAGCTCTCCCGCGACGACGCCGACGCCCTCGACACCTGGGCCGCCGACGCCGAGACCGCCGTACGCGACGAGGCAGGCACCCTCGAGTGCGCCAAGCTCTCCGGCCTGCCCCCCGCCGTACGCCGCCGCGTCCTGCGCCGCGCCGTCATCGCCGAGGGCGCCCCCGCCGGCTCCCTCTTCGCCCGCCACATCGAGGAAGTCGACCGGCTCATCACCGGCTGGCGCGGCCAAGGGGCCATCAACCTGCCCGGACGAGTCGAAGCCCGCCGCCAGGGTGGCAGACTGGTCATCCGGCAAGGCTGACGCACGCTGCAACGAAAGTGACCCGGGTGAACGAGAAGGACATGGGCACCGACCTCCAGTCGGTGCTCATCACCAAGGAAGAGATCGACGCCAAGCTGGCAGAGCTGGCCGCGAAGATCGACGCGGAATACGCGGGCAAGGACCTGCTCATCGTCGGCGTCCTCAAGGGCGCGGTGATGGTGATGGCGGACCTGGCTCGCGCCCTGTCCACCCCCGTCACCATGGACTGGATGGCCGTCTCCTCCTACGGCGCCGGCACCCAGTCCTCCGGCGTCGTCAGGATCCTCAAGGACCTCGACACCGACATCAAGGGCAAGCACGTCCTGATCGTCGAGGACATCATCGACTCCGGCCTGACCCTGTCCTGGCTGCTGTCGAACCTCGGCTCCCGCGAGCCCGCCTCCCTGGAGGTCTGCACCCTCCTCCGGAAGCCCGAGGCCGCCAAGGTCGCGATCGACGTCAAGTGGATCGGCTTCGACATTCCCAACGAGTTCGTCGTCGGCTACGGCCTCGACTACGCGGAGAAGTACCGGAACCTCCCGTTCGTCGGCACGCTCGCCCCGCACGTCTACGGCGGCTGATCACCCCCCGATCACCCGGCTGAACTCCCGGCCGTACGGGGAACCCGCACCGCCTTCCCCCCGTTGAACCACGGGAAGGCGGTCGCGGGCGACGATGCTGAGGTACCGTCCGAAGAACAGCTTTTTCACATAGCAGCACTCATGCAGCTCACAGCAGCATTTTCCTACGGGCAGGAGGGACGGAGCGTTCTCGCTCCGTATGGATGGACGTGAAGCGATACTTCCGTGGGCCGGTCATGTGGATCGTGCTGGCCGTCCTCGCCGTGGTCGTGCTGATGCAGGTCGTCGGCTCGTCCGAGGGCTACGAGACGGTGGACACCGGCAAGGTCGTCCAGGCGATCGACAAGAACCAGGTCAAGCAGGCAAAGGTCACCACCGGTGACGAGCAGATCATCAAGATCGAGCTCATCGACGGTCAGAAGATCGACAAGAGCAGCAAGGTCCAGGCCAGCTACATCGGCAGCCAGGGCGTGGACATCGCGGACAAGCTGCAGGAGAAGTTCGAGGCCGGGCAGATCGAGAAGGGCTACACCGTCTCCCCGACGAAGCAGTCGCCCTTCGTCTCGATCCTGCTCTCCCTCCTCCCCTTCGTCCTCATCGTGGTCGTCTTCCTCTTCCTGATGAACCAGATGCAGGGCGGCGGCTCCCGCGTCATGCAGTTCGGCAAGTCCAAGGCGAAGCTCATCACCAAGGACACGCCCAAGACCACCTTCGCCGACGTCGCAGGCTCGGACGAGGCCGTCGAGGAACTCCACGAGATCAAGGAATTCCTCCAGGAGCCCGCGAAGTTCCAGGCCGTCGGCGCCAAGATCCCGAAGGGCGTCCTGCTCTACGGCCCGCCCGGAACCGGCAAGACGCTCCTCGCGCGCGCCGTCGCCGGCGAGGCCGGCGTGCCGTTCTACTCGATCTCCGGCTCCGACTTCGTCGAGATGTTCGTCGGCGTCGGCGCCTCCCGCGTCCGCGACCTCTTCGAGCAGGCCAAGGCCAACGCACCGGCCATCGTCTTCGTCGACGAGATCGACGCCGTCGGACGCCACCGCGGCGCCGGCCTCGGCGGCGGTCACGACGAGCGCGAGCAGACCCTCAACCAGCTGCTCGTCGAGATGGACGGCTTCGACGTCAAGGGTGGCGTCATCCTGATCGCCGCCACCAACCGTCCCGACATCCTCGACCCCGCCCTCCTGCGCCCCGGCCGCTTCGACCGGCAGATCGCCGTCGACCGTCCGGACATGCTGGGCCGTCTGGAGATCCTCAAGGTCCACCAGAAGGGCAAGCCGGTCGCGCCCGACGTCGACCTCGGCGCCGTCGCCCGACGCACCCCCGGCTTCACCGGCGCGGACCTCTCCAACGTCCTCAACGAGGCGGCGCTCCTCACCGCCCGCGGCGACCAGAAGCTGATCGACAACAGCGCGCTGGACGAGGCGATCGACCGCGTGGTCGCGGGCCCGCAGAAGCGGACCCGGATCATGTCGGACAAGGAGAAGAAGATCACCGCGTACCACGAGGGCGGTCACGCCCTGGTCGCGGCGGCCTCACCGAACTCCGACCCCGTCCACAAGATCACCATCCTGTCCCGCGGCCGTGCCCTGGGCTACACGATGGTGCTCCCGGAAGAGGACAAGTACTCGACCACGCGCAACGAGATGCTCGACCAGCTCGCCTACATGCTGGGCGGGCGCGCGGCCGAGGAGCTCGTCTTCCACGACCCGACCACGGGCGCGGCGAACGACATCGAGAAGGCCACGGCCACGGCGCGAGCCATGGTTACGCAGTACGGCATGACCGAGCGTCTCGGCGCGATCAAGTTCGGCGGCGACAACACCGAGCCGTTCCTCGGGCGCGAGATGTCGCACCCGCGGGACTACTCGGAAGAGGTCGCGGCGCTGGTCGACGAAGAGGTCAAGAAGCTCATCGAGACCGCGCACAACGAGGCCTGGGAGATCCTCGTCGAGAACCGTGACCTTCTCGACAACCTGGTCCTCGCCCTCCTCGAGAAGGAGACGCTGGGCAAGGAGGAGATCGCCGAGATCTTCGCCCCCATCGTCAAGCGCCCGGCCCGCCCGGCCTGGACCGGCTCCTCCCGCCGTACCCCGTCCACGCGTCCGCCGGTGCTCTCCCCCAAGGAGCTCGCCCTGACGAACAGCGCGAACGGCACGGCGACCCCGTCGGTCGACACCACGAAGGGCATCGAGATCGCCCCGGTGGACACCCCCGAGGACTGACGGTCCCGGCGACCCGGAATGGCTGCCGCGCCCCCACAGGTTTTAGCCTGTGGGGGCGCGGCATTTCGCGCACTTCAGAGACGGAACGAGGCACAGAGATGACCGACCCGGTGACGCTGGACGGCGAGGGCACGATCGGCGTATTCGACGAGAAGCGCGCCGAGAACGCCGTACGAGAGCTCCTCATCGCGGTCGGCGAGGACCCGGACCGCGAGGGCCTGCGGGAGACGCCCGGGCGTGTGGCGCGGGCGTACAAGGAGATATTCGCGGGTCTGTGGCAGACGCCCGAGGATGTCCTGACGACCACGTTCGACATCGGCCACGACGAGATGGTGCTGGTCAAGGACATTGAGGTGTACTCGACATGTGAGCACCACCTCGTCCCGTTCCGCGGGGTCGCCCACGTGGGGTACATCCCGTCCACGACGGGCAAGATCACCGGGCTGTCGAAGCTGGCCCGGCTCGTCGACGTCTACGCCCGCCGCCCCCAGGTGCAGGAACGACTCACCACACAGGTGGCGGACTCGCTCATGGAGATCCTGGAGCCGCGCGGAGTCATCGTGGTCTTCGAGTGCGAGCACATGTGCATGTCGATGCGAGGCATCCGCAAGCCCGGCGCCAAGACCATCACCTCGGCCGTCCGCGGCCAGCTGCGGGACCCCGCGACCCGAGCCGAGGCGATGAGCCTCATCATGGCGCGCTGACGCGCCACGACGGAGGGACGCTTCAGACCCGGGCCTTGCCCGGGTCTTCGTCGTTGTTCTCCGGGTCTTCCGGGAGTTTGCAGACGTGCTCCAGGAAGAGTGCCGCCGCGATGACGCCGATGCCCGCGGCCACCGCGAGGGCCGCGTAGAGGGCCTGGTCGCGGCGGGCCGGGATGTCGAGGAAGCCGAGGAGGTAGACGCCCGTGCCGCCGTACATGCCGGCGACGAGGGCGGCCACCAGGGCGCTCGCCTGGCCGAAGACCACCGCGCGGGCCGCCATCAGGGGCTCGACGCCCTTCGCGCCGGGGCGGCGCTCGCGCTGGGCCTTGAGACGGCTGCGGATCGAGAGGGCGGTCGCGGTGAGGACGACCGCGATCACGGCGAGGACGATCGGTGCGGCGATCGGCACGCTGGGGAGGGTGCCGACGGAGTCCCACAGGCGGGCGCCGCCCCAGGAGAGGATGCCTGCCGCGAGGAACAGTCCGGCGAGCACCTTCAGCCGCAGTTGTTTCACCGGGTGTCCTTCACGTGGTCGTCGGTCGTGGTCGTGGGCGGTCTGCCACGAAGCGTAACGACTACTCGGGCAGACGGAGTTCCAGGTCGACACGGGGAGTGACGCCCGCGCTGCCGAGGGCGGCGAGGAGGGCGGCGACCGGGCCGCGCCCGGGGAGCTGGGCCTCGGGGTCCATGTCGTGCCAGGGGGCGAGGACGAAGGCGCGCTCGTGGGCGCGGGGGTGCGGGAGCGTGAGGACGGGGTCGTCGGAGACCACGTCGGCGTACGTGATGATGTCGACGTCGATGGTGCGGGAGCCCCAGCGCTCCTCGCGGACGCGGTGGAAGGCCTCCTCGACGGCGTGGGCCCGCTCCAGGAGGGAGGAGGGCGGCAGGGTCGTCTTCAGGAGCGCGACCGCGTTGAGGTACGAGGGCTGGCTGCCGGGCTCGACGCCCCAGGGCTCCGTCTCGTACACGGGGGAGACGGCCTTGACCCGGAGGCCCGGGGTGTCCGCGAGGGCGTCGACGGCCCCCTGGAGGGTCTCCAGGCGGTTGCCGAGGTTGGCGCCGAGGGCGATGACGGCCCAGCGGGGGTTGGAGAGCGTCGTGTCGGCCGCGTCGACGGTGGCGACGACGGAGGCCGGTACGGGCTGGACGGTGGGGTCGCTCTGCGTCGGCTTCATCGTCGGCTCCGGGTGATCGTGATGGTCACGTCGTCGAAGGGCACGGTGATGGGTGCGTCCGGTTTGTGGACGACGACTTCCACCTCCTGGACCCCGGCGTGGCTGAGGCACTGCTGGGCGATGCGCTCGGCGAGGGTCTCGATGAGGTCGACGGGTTCTCCCTGGACGACGTCGACGACTTCCTCGGCGACGATGCCGTAGTGGACGGTCTTCGCCAGGTCGTCGTCGGCGGCGGCCGGGCGGGTGTCCAGGCCGAGGACCAGGTCCACGATGAAGGTCTGGCCCTCCTCGCGCTCCTTGGGGAAGACGCCGTGGTGGCCTCGGGCCTTGAGGCCGCGCAGCGCGACACGATCCACGCGAATCACTCCTGCTGTCGTAGTTCGGGTGGCCACGCAGCCGGTTGCGGACGGCCGGGTGTCCACTTCGAATCTACCTGCGGGGACCGACAGCGCTTGCCCTCGGGGGCCATGGGCGGGTCAGGCGGGGGGTTCCGTGCCGTCGATCCCGGGGCCTTCGGCGTCCGTCTCGTCGTTGTCGGTAAGGACGGGGGAGGCGTGGTGGGACCAGATCTTCCAGCCGTCCGGTGTGCTGCGGAACACATTGGTGGCGACGACGAGCTGGCCGACGAGGGGGCCGAGCTCGGCGCCGTCCTCGGCGGGGCCGCCGCTGAGGATGTTCTCGGTGCAGGTGACGACGGCGGTGCCGCCGGCCAGGGAGATCCTGAAGTCGGTGAGGAAGAACTGGATGTACTCGGTGTTCGCCATGATCAGGGCGTACGAGCGGAGTACCTCGCCGCGGCCGGTGAGGACGGGCCAGCCGGGGTGGACGCAGGTGATGGGGGTGGCGCCGTCGTCGAGCCAGAGGGCGGAGACGGCTTCGAAGTCGCCGGTCTCCATCGCCTCGTAGAAGGCGGTGTTGGCGGCTTCGACGGCTGATCGGTCCGTGGTGCGGCTCACGCGGCTCCCTCGACGGCCCTGGCGACGCGTACGGCGTCGGCGGTGGCCCTGACCTCGTGGACGCGGACGGCCCAGGCGCCCTCGTGGGCGGCGATGGCGGAGACGGCGGCGGTGGCGGCGTCGCGCTCGCGTGCGGGGGGCGGGGTGGAGCCGTCGCGGGTGAGGACGTGGCCGAGGAAGCGTTTGCGGGAGGCGGCGACCAGGAGGGGCCGGCCGAGGGCGCGGAGCTCGGGGAGGTGGGCGACGAGGGCCAGGTCGTGGGGGGCGAGCTTGGCGAAGCCGAGGCCGGGGTCGACGACGATGCGCTCGGGGGCGATGCCGCCGGTGACGACGGCGTCCAGGCGGGTGCGGAGTTCCGCGACGACCTCGGCGACGACGTCGTCGTACACGGCGAGGCTGTTCATGTCCTGGCTGAAGCCGCGCCAGTGCATGACGACGAAGGGGACTTCGGCGGCGGCGACGGCGGGGACCATGCCGGGGTCGGCGAGTCCGCCGCTGACGTCGTTGACGAGGACGGCTCCGGCCGCGACGGCGCGGGCGGCGACGGCGGCGCGCATGGTGTCGACGGAGACGGTGACGCCTTCGGCGGCGAGTCCGCGGACGACGGGGACGACGCGGCGGAGCTCTTCCTCCTCGTCGACGCGGGTGGCGCCGGGGCGGGTGGACTCGCCGCCGACGTCGACGAGGTCGGCGCCCTGGGCGACGAGGTCGAGGCCGTGTTTGACGGCGGCCGTGGTGTCGAACCAGCGGCCGCCGTCGGAGAAGGAGTCGGGGGTCACGTTGACCACGCCCATGACCGCGCAGCGGTCCCACTCCGGCAGGCCCTGGGCCGTGCCCCGGTCGATCGTCGTACTCATGTGTCCAGCGTAGGGGGTGTCGTGTGGATCAGGCCGGACCCCGCG
Organism: Streptomyces sp. NPDC055103; assembly: GCF_053607625.1. Taxonomy (NCBI): domain Bacteria; kingdom Bacillati; phylum Actinomycetota; class Actinomycetes; order Kitasatosporales; family Streptomycetaceae; genus Streptomyces; species Streptomyces sp. NPDC055103. Next base: position 9 of record NZ_JBSGTX010000046.1, on the reverse strand, counting down.
AGCCCGGCC